>NZ_JBBWCB010000121.1:0-16065 GCF_039888995.1 Pseudomonas rossensis
GGGATTGATCAATCGAAGTATGCTTTTTCATGGACTCGCCCTCGCTGTCGTTGGCTGATTAGACTGCCACCGTGGCGCATTGACGCCTCGGCTTGGGCGAGTCCATCCAATTACAGGTTCGAGCCACGCCTCAGACAGCGAGGCTCGACGCTGCGAAACATTCCTCGATCGAGCGCCGCTGCGTCTCGGCATACAACGCCAACTCATCAATCGTCGTTCGACCCAGCGCCTTCTCGAACACCTGCCGGTTCGACTGCACGCCATAGTGGGTTTGCGCCGCATCTCCCAGGTTCGACTGAAAAATCCCCGCTGCGCTAACCGGCAGGAAATCTTCGTACACCAACGGTTCAACCCGCAAATACCCGCCGCTGAGCAGATCCTCCAGCGACCACGATTTCAGCTCATCGGCCCCCAAACCTTTTTCCGTGACGAAGTAGCGAAAGTACGCCAGTTCCTGTTGGCGCATGCCCTCAACGGTGTCAGGGAATTCTGCAAAGTGCTGCGCCATCAGCGCGTTGAAACGTGCGGCATTGGCCTCATTGGGGAAGTCTTTCAATTCATCCCGGGCAGCGTTGAGCAAACGGTCGTAAAGCGCCCGGCCTTTGGGGGTGAGCGCTGCGCCGCGTTGCTCGATCTCGCCGAAACGGGCGCTGTGGCTGCCGTGAGTCTGGGTTTGATCGGTGAAGGCGACAGGCTCGTCCAGGGCCTTGAAACTGGTCTGGCGCAGCAGGATGGGGCACTGACGGCGGGGTGGGCCTTCGATCACCGCTTTGGGGGTGATGCCGTGGGCAGGCATTTGCGCCTGGACGATGTCGATGTCCAGGGTGCGCGGCGTCAGGTGGTTGATATGCGGGCCGTTGAACGCCACCACGTCGGCGATCAGGCGATGCTGGGCGCTGAGTTTACGGTACTGCTCGGCGGTCACGGTGGCGGTGTGATGCCAGCGGAACGTTTCCAGCGCCTGCTCGACGAAGTCCTGGGCCTCCTGTTCGGTGAGGCCGCCCTGTGTTTCGGCGCGCTCGATGAGAATCAGCGCAGTGGGCGTGAAGATCGAGCGTTTATCCAACATCGACTGGGCGAACGCTCGCAGTTCCAGGTCGTCGATCAGTTCCAGGCGCAGCAGGGAGGTGAAGACCCGGAACGGGCTGACCTGCAACGCCGCTTCATGCACCGCGCGAAAAGCCGTGGAGTGCACCGGCACGCCGGCCGGGGTCAGGTCGTAATAACCCACCGGCTGCATGCCCATCACCGCAAACAGCCGGGCGAGGGTGGCCAGTTCATCGGCGGTGCCGACACGGATCGCGCCATGCCGCTCCAGGTCCAGGCGCTGGATTTCACCGGTGCTGTTCAACTGTCGGGCGATCTGTGGATCGCTGTCCAGCACGTGGTGGTTGGTCTGTTCCACCAGTTCCATCAGCGCGCCGTACAGCGGCACTTCTTCGCGGTACATGTCGGACATCGCTTTGGAAAAGCGTTGGCGGATCAGGTCAGGGCTGACGAAGTTCGGGTGACTCATGAAAGAATTCCTGGCGCGGTGACGTAAAGGATGCGGGAAAAGATCGCAGCCTTGCGCGGCGCCGACAAACGAAGAATCTTACGGACTTCATTCTGCAAAGGACTGCTGGTTGTAGCAGCTGCCGAGCCTGCGAGGCTGCGTTCGGCTGCGGAGCAGTCGCAAGTCCTGCACACACGTTCCTTCTGAAACACCGCAGTGGCTGATTTCACGACTGCTTCGCAGCCGAACGCAGCCTCGCCGGCTCGGCAGCGGCTACAGGAACGCGGTGTTCGGCTGCTACACAGGAAGTTCCGAGCGCAGCGATGCCAAAAATTCCCGATACAGCCGGGCCGTGTTCGTCGGTTGTTCCACCATCGGCATATGCCCGGTGTGGTCCCAGACTTCCACTCGCAGATCGGCGATGCCTTTGCTCCAGATCGCCACGCTGCTGACATCGATCAAGCGGTCCTTGTGTCCCCACAGCAATAGCGCCTGGCACTTGATGTCGGGCAGTTTCGGCTCCATCGGCGGGCTGGCACGGAAGTCGTTGAAGATTTCTTCCAGCTCATCGCGATTCTGTTCATAGCGCTGCGCGATGGCGTCCAGCACCACCTTGGGTACCCACGGCGGTTCGGCCATGGTCATGGCGTAGAAGCGCTGGAATTCTTCCCGTGAATGAATCAGGAACGGGTTGTGGCCCTTGGCCAAATGCCGCTCCAGGTCGCTCACTTCGGGGGCGGTGACACCCGCGGGGTCGATCAGGGCCACCGAAACAATGTGATCCGGGTACGTGGCCGCCAGCCACGCTGCCATGTAACCGCCCATCGAGTTGCCGATCACGTGGACTTTCTCGACGCCGCAGACATCGAGCAACTGGATCATCCGCTTGGCCTGCAACGGAATGTCGTAGCCGCCGCCCGCCTTGAAGCCGGTTTCGCCATGGCCGGCGATGTCGGGGATGATCACCCGATAGTTGCCGACAAAGTGCCGGGCAAAACGCAGCCAGATGTTCTTGTCGGCGCTGTAGCCGTGGAGCATCAGCACGCTGCTGGACGCTTCATACGGCCCGCCTTGCCAGGTCGAGACGGTCATTTCGGCGATCGGCACGACAATTTTGTGCAGTCCATACAGCTTGGCCTCTATCGACATGTTCAAGTCATAGAGCCAATGACCGATGGCCGGGTAGCTCAACCAGCTCCAGGCCACGAAAACTGCGATTGCGACAACCAACAAAAGCATCAGGCATCTTCCTTTTATGTGATCAGGACAGAATGTGATCGGCGGGTTTCAGCGCCCTGGTCAACCGGTGATAGCTGAAACTGAACCCCGGAAACATCGCAATCACATGACCGCTCTTGCTTTGATACCAACTGTGGCAGCCCCCGGACTTCCATACCGTGCGTTCCATCTCCCGGTGGATCATTTCAGTGTAGGTACGTTCTGCTTCGGGGCGTACCTCGATGCTGCGCAAACCGTGTTCTTTTAACGTACGGATGCAATCGAGAATGTAATTCATCTGGGACTCGATGATGAACAGCGCCGAGGTATGGCCGATGCCCGTGTTGGGGCCGGTGACGATAAACAGATTGGGGAAGTCTGGCAGGCTGGTGCCGAGATAGGCCCGCGGATACTGGGCCCAGAACGCTTTGAGTTGTGTGCCGTTTTTGCCGGTGACCGGGTAGGAAATCACCCCGTCGGTGGCGTCGTAACCGGTGGACCAGACGATCAGGTCCAGGTCGATGTGTTGGCCGTCCTGGGTGATGATGCCGGTTTCATCGATGGCGGCGATGCCTTGTTCGCGACTGTGTAGCGTCACATTACTGCGACCGAGTGCCGGGTACAGGGTGCTTGAGATGATTATCCGTTTGCAGCCGATTGCGTAATCCGGCGTCAGTTTTCGCCTTAGTTCCGGATCGGGCACTTGCCGTTTGAGGAAGCGCAGGGCGTGTTGCTGGACCAAGCGGATCGCTGGTTTCGAATACTTGAAGGCAATCACCCGGGTTTCAAACTGCCAGTAGATCATCCAGCGCAACAGCTTGTAGGCCGGTTTGAGCCCCAGCAACCATCGCTGTAATGGCCCAAAGGCACGGTCGGCCCGAGGCAATACCCAGTGCGGCGTGCGCTGGAACACATGCAGATGCTCGACGTCCGGGGCAATCGTCGGAATCACCTGGGCCGCGCTGGCGCCGCTGCCAACGATGGCCACGCGTTTTTGCCGGTAATCGTAGGTGTGATCCCAATTATTGGTGTGAAAAGTCTTGCCCTGAAACCGCTCCTGGCCCTCGAAGTGCGGAACGACGGGTTGGCTCAGCGGCCCGGTGGCGTTGATCAGGAACTGCGCATGGAATGTACCTTTGCTGGCGGTGTGCACCGCCCAGCGTTTGCCGTCGTCGTCCCATTCGATGCGTTCGACATTGGCCTGCAGTTCCACCTTGTCTCGCAGGCCGAAGTGCTCCACCACGTACTGGGTGTAGTGGTGCAGTTCGGCCTGCTCGGCGAACATTTGCGTCCAGCGGTAGGGCGCGAAGGACAGCGAATAGAGTGGCGAGGGCACGTCGACCGCGGCACCGGGGTAGGTGTTTTGGCACCAGGTGCCGCCGAAAAAGTCCCGCCGTTCCAGCAGGCGGAAATCGCCGATGCCTGCCTTGAGCAAATTGATCGCGGCGCACTGGCCGCCAAAACCGCTGCCGATGATCAACACTTGAAAGGTCTGCATGGGCCTCCTTTTTTATCGTTATTGATCGAACCCTCCTTTCATGTATAGCCAAACATTGGGCGCCCGCCTCATGGCTATGCCTTGGTTTTCAGACCGCCAGCCGGTGATGGCTATTTGCTGTTGCCCTGATAGACTCTCACCACACTTGAAACCCTGTGTTTTCAGGTTCCGTTCTGTGGCGCAGAGGCTCCTATGGGAAAAACGGGAGGAAAAGGACTTTCACTGGCCAGGAGGCTTTATACATCGCGAATCCTGGGATTAGCTTTGGGGCTGTTGCTCGTGAGCGCGGCGATGTATCCACTCAACCCGGCACCGTGGGTCTGGGTGGCGATGCTGCTCAACGCCATACTCTGGCCGCACCTGGCTTATCAATGGGCGCGCCGCGCGCAAGTGCCTTATCACGCCGAACACCGCAACCTGCTGGTGGACGCCTTTCTCGGCGGCTTTTGGGTCGCCGCCATGCACTTCAATCCGCTGCCTGGCGCGACGACCCTGGCCATGATGGCGATGAACAATGTGGCCATTGGCGGTTTGCGTTTCCTGTTGGCGGGAACCGTGGCGCAGATTCTCGGGATGGGCGTCGGACTGTTGATTTTCTCCCCCGCCTTCGTCCCGCAAACCAGCCAACTGCAGATGTATGCCTGTTTGCCCTTGATGTGTTTGTATCCGCTGGCATTGGGCTGGATCTGCTTCCGCCAGGCCTACACCCTCGGTCGACAAAAGCGTGAATTGTTGGCCCTGAGCCGCACCGACAGCCTCACCGGCCTGCTGAACCATGGCGCCTGGAAGGATCAACTGGACGTCGAATTCCAGCGTTGCAAACGTCAGCAGCAGGGCGGGGCGATTGCGCTGATCGACATCGACCATTTCAAATCCATCAACGACACGTACGGCCACGTCGCCGGGGACATTGTCCTGCGCCAGCTGAGCAAAATGCTCAAGCAGAACTTGCGCGCGGCGGATGTTGCCGGGCGCTACGGTGGCGACGAGTTCTGCGTGATCCTCCCGGACCTTCCGCTCACGAGTGCTGCGGCGGTCATGGATGCCCTGCGTGATCGCTTCGCCACCTTGGGTTATGAGCAGAGCCCGGCGCTGAAAGTCAGCCTGAGCATCGGCCTGGCCGCCTTCAACCCGGCCCACACCGACGCGACCCTGTGGCTCAACGATGCCGACCAGGCGCTCTACGAAGCCAAAGCCACCGGTCGCAACCGCGTCATCTGTTGCAGCGATGGCGAACCGCATCACGAATTACTTGATTCGGTGTGAAACGTGATCGTTCCCCAAGCTCCTGCGTGGGAACGATCAACTTGTGGCGCACAACTTTCCAAGACGTTTCCTACAACGTACCCTGTTGCCGCGTTTCGGCATCGACCCCTATAGTTGCGCTTCGCGGCAACTCTCCGCGACGATCTTGGCCGGTCGAACACCTGGAAAACTCATTAATAAGGAGCTACCAATATATTCGACCAAGTCATGCCCCGTTACCTCCCCATCGACACCTACGACGCCGAAACCCCGGTGCTCTTCATCAACACTCACAAAGAACTCAGCGACATCACCGCTTGCGCTGCGCATCGCTTCACCGTGGTTCGCGATCTGGCGGACACCTTGTCCAGCCTGAACCTTAAAGACATTTCCGATTGCGATCTGACGCGCGTTACCCGGGCGGTTCATCTGCTGATGCGCGAGGGGTGCGCAATGCTGGATGTGGTTCAGGTGCGGGCGTTGCAGCGGGAGGTGGAGTTCAAAACCGCGATGTAGGCAAGATCAAAAGATCGCAGCCTGCGGCAGCTCCTACAGGGCGTACGCCATCTCAATGTAGGAGCAGCTGCAGGCTGCGATCTTTTCGGTGGTATCCGTTATTCCTTGACGCTCATAAACTCTTCCGCCCAACGGATGTATTCCTCAGGCTGCGTATAGGTATGGGTCAACTCGGTCGCATTCAGGTCCGACGCCTGAGTAAAGATCTGCCGTTGTTCCCGCAGGCTGTCATACGTGGCCTTGATCGCGGCGAAGTAGGCGCCGTGACCATCGATGGTGACCCGCACGCCCAGTTCGGCCAGGCGTTTGTCGTCGCGCAGCAATGGGTTGCCGTAGGTGACCAGCATCAGCGGTACGCTCAGGTGCTCGGCGATTTGTTCGAGGTGGTCGAAGTCCCGCACGCCCACCATGCAAATCCCGTCTGCACCGGCCTGCTGGTAATGACAGGTACGGCTGATGACTTCCTGCACCGGCAGGATCCCAGCGTTGGTGCGGGCGATGATTGCCATCTCCGAGTCGCCCCGGGCTTCCAGCGCCGCACGAATCTTGCCGACGCCTTCCGCCACCCCGATCAGGTCGGTGGATTTGCGGCCGAACTGGGCGGGCAGCAACGTGTCTTCGATGGTCAGGGCGGCCACACCGGCACGTTCGAGTTCGACGATGGTGCGCATGACGTTGAGCGCGTTGCCATAGCCGTGGTCGGCGTCGGCGATGACCGGCAGTTGGGCAACGCGGCCAATGCGAGTGGCCTGCTCGGCAAACTCGCTGAGGGTGATCAAGGCAAAGTCGGGGGCGCCCAGTACCTGCAACGATGCGACCGAACCGCCCAGGATCCCCACTTCAAAACCCAGGTCAGCGGCAATGCGGGCCGACATCGGGTCGAAGACCGACGCCGTGTGATAGCAGGCGTTGGAGGCGAACAGCTCGCGAAAGTTACGGCGCAAATCTTGATGAGAAAGCCTGGACATATGAGTTCCACCACTGCAATGGGAATGGAAGGGCTTGAGCAAAAGTGTCAACGCCGAAGGAACAAAAGGCTATCACGCGAGCGGGGGAAGGATGATGACGAATTTGCAGAGGCGGACGGACCACCGTCGGTCACGCCGCCACCGACTGCTGTTGTTGATTGAGCAGCGGCACAGCGCGTACCGAGTTGCCGGGTTGCAGTTGCAGGCGTTTGGCGGTGAGGCGGTCGACGATCAGGCTGTTGCCCACCTGCCTGGCCTGGGCGGCGGTGATGCGGCAGCTTTCCAGGCGACGGTTGTGGATCAGCCACACCGGGGCCTGTTCGTCGGGCGTGCCGATGGCCAGCACCAGCGGTTGGCTGTCGCGCACGGTGCGGATAGTCGAGACCGGGGCTTCGATCACCGGACCGGCGTCAAAGATGTCGATGTAACCCTTATGGGCAAAACCTTCGGCGGTGAGGATTCTCAGGGCCGGTTCGGTGTTCGGGTGCGCCTTGCCGATCACGGCCTGGGCCTGTTCGGTGAGCAGGCAAGTGTAGAGCGGTTGGCGTGGCATCAGTTCAGCGATGAACGATTTGCTGCCCAGCCCCGACAAGTGATCGGCGTGGCTGAAATCCATCTTGAAGAAGTGCCGGCCCAGGCTGTCCCAGAACGGTGAACAGCCTTGTTCGTCGGCGCTGCCACGCAGTTCGGCGATGAGTTTGTCGCCGAACAGGTGCGGGAACTCGGCCACAAACAACAAACGTCCCAACGACAGCAATCGACCGTTATTGCCCTGGCGTTGATCGGGTCGCAGAAACAGCGAGCAAATCTCCGATTGGCCGGTCATTTCATTGTTCAGGAACAACGTCGGAATCTGTCGCCGGATACCCAGGTCCGGTGACGAACTGACCGTGAGCCCGACCCGGTAGTTGTACCAGGGCTCGCGCAGGCCCACGGCGCCCACCAGGCCACTGACGCCCACCAGTTGCTGATCGTCGTCTTCGAGCACGAAGAGGTAATCGGCATCGGCGCGTTCGACCTGTTCGGCGAAGGTTCGTTGGGCCCAGCGTACCCGGTGAGTCAGGCGTTCCTCGTTGGCCGGCAGGGTGGTGAAGCCGGGGCCAGCCTGGTGCACCAGGTTCAGCAAGGCGGGCAGGTCGGTGACGTGAACCGGGCGGACAATCATGATGCAACTCCTTCTGCACGCCCGCTCGGGCGCTGTCGTTGGGCGCGGGGCCGGGTGATGCTCACAGGGCGATCAGCCGGATCGGGCTGCCTTCGGTCACGTTCAGGGCGGCGCACATCTCGGCGCTCAACCCCACAGGTTGCCCAGTCTGGTAATCCAGTTCGGCGACGATGGCTCGATAGTCCTTCAGCGAATCGTTGCTGACCAGAAAGCTGCCGCGTGCGTCGATGGACGAATCCAACCGAGCCGTGCCGGTCTGGCTCTGGGCGATGGAGCGGATGCCGGGAGTGCGCGCATACAACGTCGGACCGCCGTCGAACAGGTCAATGTAGCTGTTGGTTTCAAAGCCTTCGCGCTCGAGGATATCGAAGGCCTCCTGGCCATCGGGGTGGATGCGGCCGATGCAGTCCTGTGCAGCCTGGGGCAGCATCGGCACGTAGATCGGGTATTGCGGCATCAGTTCGGCGAGGAAGGTTCGGCTTTCCAGGCCGCAAAGTCGCTCGGCCTCGGCGTAGGGCAGGTCGAAAAAGTGCTTGCCCACCGCATCCCAGAACGGCGAGTGCCCTTCATCGCTGCTGAAGCCGACGATCTCGGTGATGACGGCTTCGGAAAATCGCTGCGAGTGGGCGGCGATGAACAATAGCCGTGCCCGGGACAGCAGTTCAGAGAACCGTGTGCGTACCAGCGCTGCGTCAATATGAAAACCTCGCAGCAAGGTATGGCCGCTGAGGTCGTGGCACAACGACAACGCGGGCACGCCGTGCTCGATGTTCAGCTCCCGCGAGGCGCTGGTGAAATGCCGGTTGCGCAGGCTGTAGAACGGCTCGCTGAAACCGGCGGTGGCAAGAATCTCCGAGCAGCCCACCAAACGCTCTCGGGTCAGATCTTCCAGCACGAAGAAATAGTTCTCCGGGCCATGACCCTCAACGTCTTTTTCGAATGAGGCGCAGGAGTCGAGAATCTTCTCGCGCAGGCATTCGGTGTCGTCCGGCAAAGACGTGACGCCTACCAGACTGTCGCGCGCCAGTTGCTGCAACTGGGGCAGGTCGGTTAACTCGACTGGGCGTAAGACCAGCATGGATGCACTCCTGTATCAAAGGGTTCGGCGGTTGGCACCGAACCTGACTATCACTGTCGGTTTCCACGCGTTAAATCAGCGGTCGCCTGATTTTTTGTCAGACGCCGCTCTTTTTCTTGTCAGCCGTTGCTTGGGTCGGGCAGTACCGTGCTGGTGCCCAGTTTGTTGAGTACAAACAGGTAGACCAGGCCCAGGGCAATCCAGATCAGGCCGAGTTTCTGTGCATCGACGCCCATGTTGTACATGATGGCCGCGACGATGATGAAACCGATCGCCGGGCAGATCAGGTGACGGATCACCTGTCCGGATTTCTGCCGCCGCCAGTAGTAGTTGATGACCGTCAGGTGCAGCAACATGAAACCGCTCAGTGCGCCGAAGTTCACCAGTGAGGTGAGGGTGTCCACCGAGTTGATGAACAGGTAGCAGATCACCAGCGACAGCACGGCCACCAGGTAGATGCTCACATACGGCGTGTTGTGTTTGGGATGAACCTTGGCCAGTACCTTTGGCAGCTTGCCGTCTCGGGCCATGCCGAACAGCAGACGGGACACCGCTGCTTGAGAGGTGATTGCCACCGCAACGCCCCAGGCCAGCGCCGTCGCCACGGCGGTCAGGGTTGCCAGCCAGCTGCCGGCCGCGAGTTCAGCGATTTCATAAAACGCCGTGTCAGCCGATTTGAAACCCATGCCGGCCGCCAGATCTGTCGCAATCCAGGTCTGTACGACGAAGATCACGCCCATGACCACCAGCGTGATCAGCGCGGCCTTGCCGACGCTTCGGCCCGGGTCACCCTTGATCTCTTCGGCGAGGGTGGAAATCGCATCGAAACCGAGGAACGACAGCACCGCAATCGACACCGCTTGCATCAGCAGGGCGAAGTTGAATGTCTCGGGGTTGTACAACGGCGCCAGTGTCAGCTGACCGTTACCGCCGCCACTGTGCAGCGCGTTCCAGGCGTAAAACAGGAAAATCCCCAGCACCACCAATTGCGCCAGTAAAAAGAGGATGTTCATCCGCGCGGTGAAGGTGATGCCCCGCAAATTGACGAAGGTCGCGCTGACCAGGAAGGCCAGGATGAAACCGACCTTCGGAATGTCCGGGTACAAATGATTCAGGGCCATGGCCGCGTACACATACAGCAGCGGCGGAATCAGCAGGTAATCGAGGAGCATCAGCCAACCGGCGATAAACCCTACGTGCTGGTTCAGGCCCCGTTGCGCGTAGGAATAAACCGAACCGGCAATCGGAAAGGCCCGAGCCATGCTGCCGTAACTCAGGGCAGTGAAGAGCATCGCCACCATGCCGATGATGTAGGCCAGCGGTACCAGCCCCGGTGCCTCGGCATTGACGTAGCCATAAACACCGAACGGTGCGATGGGGATCATGAAGATCATCCCGTACACCACCAGATCGGTCAGCGACAGGCTGCGTTTCAACTCTTGCTTGTAGCCGAATTCTTCTATTTCCATGAAGCCTTTCTCCTTGGGATGAAAGCAGCTGCAAGCTGCGAATTTGAAGCGATTCCTTTACAACAGCGGTGCCAGGTATTCGGTAAAGCGACTGACGTCTTCAGGCGTGCGCAGCAGGTCGTTGCGCACCTCGATCAACACCGATTCCAGGCCTCGTGCATCGCCGTGGACCGGCACGGTCATGTCGCCCAGCGGGTTGATTTTGTACGGCTCATTACCGGCAACCTTCAAAGGGTGCTGGCTCAAACCGTCAATCAAACGCTGCGCATAGGTCGTGGCTTGCCCATACAACACGCCGATTTCCAGCATGCGTGGCTGGCCGTGATAGACCGGCGTGAAACTGTGAATGCCCACCACCCGTACCGGCCGCCCTTGAACGACACGTTCGTCGATCAAGTCTGTCAGACGCGAGTGAAACGGCTCGAACAGGGATTGCCGACGGTACTCTCGGGTGGCTTCGTCCAGATCCCGGTTGCCCGGCACCTGATAAATCTCGCTCTGCGCCGGAATGCTGTCCGGGGCTTGGCGCGGTCGGTTGAGGTCGACCAACAGTCGCGAATAATTAGCCGCCAACAGGGTTGCGCCCAATGCTCGGGACAAGCCCTCGGCCAGCGCCAGGGCACCGATGTCCCAGGCGATGTGCTCGCGGGCCGCCTCGTGACTCAGGCCCAGGTCATTTAACCCGGCCGGAATAAAACGGCTGGCGTGTTCGCACACCAGAATCAACGGGTGATCGGAGTCTTCCCGACTCAGGGTGTACGCGGCCCCGATGTAAAGACCGAGCTCAGCAGATTCAGTACAGGCGCGCATAGTGCTCACAGCGTTCGGCGGGCGACAGCTGTTCCGTCAGCGTCAGCTCCTCGGTTTTAAGGGCGAGGTAAGTGTCCAGCAACGCGCTCGGCAGGGCTTCAATCAGGGCCTCGCTGTTGCGCAGGCAGTCCAGGGCCTGGGCAAGGGAAGCGGGCAGGGCGACGATGCCGCGCGCCTGGCGTTGTTCTTCGTTCAGGGAGTCGGGGACTTCATCGGTGATCGCATTCAAGGCCAGGCGTTGCTCGATGCCCAGCCGACCGGCAATCAGCAGCGCGGCCATGGCCAGATGCGGTGAGGACGTGGCGTCCATGGCGCGAAATTCCAGGTTGTATTGCGATGCCACCGATTTGCCGCCCAGGCTTGTCGTCGGGCAGATTCGCAGCGCCGCTTCGCGGTTGCGGTGCCCGAGGCAAGCGTAGGACGCGCTCCAGTGATGAGGTTGCAAACGTTCGTAGGACACCGGCGTCGGCGCGGTAAACGCACAGAGCGCGGGCAGGTGATGCAAGATGCCGGCGGCCCAGTGCTGGCCGAGGGTCGACAAGCCATTGGTGGTGCCGGCGTCGTACATCACCGGTTGGCCAGCCAGGTCCAGCAGGCTGACGTGCAGGTGCACGCCGTTGCACACCGCGTGCTCCGAGGTCTTGGGCGCGAAGCTCAACTCCAGGCCCATTTGCCGGGCGATCTCGCGGGTGATTTCACGAACGTTCACCGCGCGGTCGGCAGCGGCCACCCCAAGGGTCGGGCGACAGGTGATTTCGTATTGATGCTTGCCGTACTCGGGCAGGAACATTTCCGGCTCGACGCCACCGGCACGCAGGGCGCTGAGCAGCCAACCGCCAAACTCGGCACCCTGACGCTGGGCTTGCAGAGAAAACGCCAGGTGTTCAACGTCGCCGGTGTTCAAGTTGAATTCATGTTCGAACGCCGCATTGATCTGCAAGCCCAACTCGGCGCGATAACGCTCTACCTCGTTGCGCAACACCGTACGCGGGCAGGCACCCCATGGGCGGCCATCGGTTTCGCGGATGTCGCTGTGAATAAAATCCAGCGCCGGAGCGTGGGCATCCGGGCCGTTACTGACCGTCACTCGGCTGAGCAAATCGGGCATCAGCCGCAAATCTCCATAAGCACCCCACGGGTTGGCGTAGGCGATGATGTCTTGCGGGGTCAGCGCGCTGTTGGCCGGCACCCAGCCACAACCCGTCCTTTGATAGTGCTCGAGTTCGTCCGTGGGAAAGGAGCGTCCGCGTGTCACGCCGATCAGGTCGGTGGTGACGAGGGTGGTCATGGGCAGTGGCAGCAGGCGCTCGCTCATGGCTGCATCTCCTGCAACCGGCCGAGCACAGTCTGGGTGTCGGTGATCCAGCAGTAACCCTTGATTGCATTCAGGCAGGCCTGATGCCGCGCGGCTGTGTAAGTCGCGCAGGCATCTTCCACCAGCGTCACCAGATAACCGCGGTCCGCGGCGTCACGCACGGCCATGTCCACGCACTGGTCGGTGACGATGCCGGCGATGATCAGGTGCCGCGTCCCGAGGTTGCGCAGCACGTAGTCGATGTGGGTGGAGTTGAAGACTCCGGACGAGGTCTTGGGCAGCACGATTTCGTTTTCTGCCGGGGTCAGGTCGTCGATGATCCGTGCTTGCGGGCTGCCCTTGGGCAAGTGCATGTCCGAGAGCTTGTGGTCCAGCGAGCGGTCGCGGCCATCGGCGGTGAGGCTTTCGATGATCGTGTGCAGCACGTTTTGCCTGGCGCTGCGAAAGGCGCTGAGCAACCGGCGTTGATTGGGCACCACCTGCATGTGGGTGCGGGTCAGGAAGTACTCGGCGTCCGGCCCGTTGAGGTGCGGGTCGAACTGCGGCTCAAGCCAGGCGCGTTGCATGTCCACCAGCAACAGCGCGGTGTGATCGGTGACGAATGGCAAATCCCGGGGTGAGTGGTGGGGGAGCGTGAACATCCTTATTTATCCTCCAGCAGGTGGGTGTCGAAGTCGGTCCGCAGGGCGTCGATGCCTTCCAGGCGATCGGCCAGACCCGGACTGCGCAAGGACAGGCAGGCAATCAGCGCCTCGACCTGGGCCAGCGCCGGAACCAGGGAGTCGAAGGCCGACACCGATTCCACCGGCGCACTGATAATCAGGTCGGCCATTTCCCGCAACGGTGAAGCATAGATGTCGGTGAACAACACCACGCGTGCATAGCGACTTTTCGCCGCATTGGCCACGCGCAGGGCCTGTGACTGGTAGCGGCGATAGTCGAACACCAGCACCACGTCCTGACGCTGCACGTCGAACAATCGGTCGGGCAGTTGCGCGTTGTCTTCCAGGGCGAAACAGCCCGGACGCAGCAGGCGCAGGTGGTTGAGCAAGTAATTGGCGAGGAAACTGCTGAAGCGCCCCCCGAAGCAATGCACCTGATGGCGGGTGTCGAGCAGCCATTCCACCAGAATCCGCACATCTTCGGGTTGAGTCAGGGCATGGGTGTCCACCAGCGCGCGATGGCTGTGCGCCAGATAATGGCTCCAGGCGTCGCCTTTCTGAAGATGAGCACGAGGCTGCAACAGGGTGCTGGGGGAACGGAGGCGGTGGTCCATGTCGCTGAGCAGGGCATCCTGGAAATCGGCGTAACCGCTGAAACCCAGTTTTTTCACCAGTCGCACGATGGTGGGATCGCTGACACCGGCATGTTCGGCCAAACGTGACATCGGGCCCAGTCCGTTACGCGGGTACTGGTCCAGCAAGGCACGGATGACTTTACGTTCCGACGGCGTAAGGTCCAGGCCGGGATCGGTGATCAGGTCTCTGAGAGAAGGCATCCGGGCTCCTGCTGGATGGATATGTCGGTTTTATTTCATAAATTGCTAAAACAGTATTTATGTAGCGGACTCAACATGTCTAGTGAATTTTTCAATGGTTTTTTAAAGCCCCAAAATAGGGCGAAAACCCCGTGGGCCATGGGCTACATGGAGGTCGACTGAGCTTGTAGGCCATCGCCCATAGTGGTGTCGGATATCGCCGATTTTTTCAGGTGTATTAAGTTGTCGAACCTGTATGGCCGGATCAAACGAAACGCCCTGGATCGCGCTTCTTGCGGCACAATTGGGCAATTATTCGCGGCGTGACGCCGTTTTCAATTTCCTCGACAGAGTGATCCTTCGTGCAGGCAACCCGTTTGACTCTGATGTGCCACGCTCGAACTGTCGCACAAAAATTGGCGTGTTTTCCTACGAATGAGCCAATAGAGATGGATTGGCAATCGGCAAAGGGATCGCGTCATGCTCAGTTCAAGGGGACGCCGCGGCTGGTGTGTGGACCTGAACTGCGAACCCGGCAAACCGCCGAGCTGTTCGGCAGCGACGTGGAGATTGTCGAGGCATTGAGGGATTGCGATTTCGGGCACTGGAAAGGCGCGCGGATTGACGATCTGCAAAAATCCTCAGCCCAAGCGCTACAGATCTGGCTCGATGACCCGAATTCGGCGCCCCATGGCGGCGAGTCGGTGGTGCAACTCGGTGAGCGGGTGGCCGCTTGGCTGAAAACGCTGGAGGCAACACCGGGACACATCGTTGCTATCACCCATCCGTTTGTCATTCGCGCCGCGCTGACGCAGGTGCTGCGAGGCGCGGCGTTCAACCTGATCGACGTTGAACCGCTGTCGGCCATCGAGTTGCGGTTCAACGGCCGATGGCGCTTACGCTTGCTGGGCACTGACCCTGAGGGAGCACATTGATGAAAAAACTTCTGGTCATCGGCATCGGCGCCGGCAACCCCGACTACATCACGATGCAAGCCGTGAAAGCGCTGAACCTCGTCGACGTGTTTTTCCTCATGGACAAGGGTCAGAGCAAAGACAAACTGATCGACCTGCGCCGCGAGATCTGCGAGCGCTACATCACCGATCGCGACTACCGCTTCGTCGAAGCCCACAGCCCGGAGCGCGAACGCGGTGATGTGGATTACAAGGCCAGCGTGGAAGACCTGAACCTGGCCAAGCAGAAGACCTTCGAACGGTTGATCAGCGAGGAAATGACCGACGACCAGTGCGCCGGTTTTCTGGTGTGGGGCGACCCGGCGTTGTACGACAGCACCATTCGGATCTTGCAGGCGATTCTGGCCTCGGGCCGGTGCGTCTTCGAATTTGAAGTGATCCCCGGCATCACCAGTGTCCAGGCGCTGGCGGCGCAACATAAGGTGCCGCTGAACCGCATTGGCCGCTCGATTGAAATCACCACTGGCCGACGGCTGGCGGCGGGGCAGGTGAGCGATGCCGACAGCCTGGTGGTGATGCTCGATGCAGAAGATTCCTACCATCGGGTGGCGGACCAGGAGACTGAGATTTACTGGGGGGCCTACCTGGGGACGCCGGATGAAATCCTGATCAGCGGCAAGCTCAAGGAGGTGGCGGATGAGATCGAACGGGTGCGCAAGGCTGCCCGGTTGGCCAATGGGTGGATTATGGATACGTATCTGTTGCGTAAGCCTTGAGATAAGCAGTGTCTGGGCTGGCCTCGTCGCGAGCAAGCTCGCTCCCACATAGAGCGACGTCCGTCCAGACAACTCGGTCAACTGTGGGAGCGAGCTTGCTCGCGATGAGGCTCTAAAGAAC
>NZ_JBBWCB010000122.1:0-16039 GCF_039888995.1 Pseudomonas rossensis
CTCGCACACCAGGTCGCGACGCTGGCGATACTCCTCGCGCATCAGCGCCACTTCCGGCAGATCCTCATCCAGCGCCAATTGCGCGGCGTTCTGAATGAAATCCGGAATACCAAACAGCATGCACAACGACAGGTGCACCAAGTGTTCGGCCAAAGGTTTCGGACCGATCACCCAGCCCACACGCCAACCGCTCATGGCGTGGGATTTGGACAGGCTATTGATGGTCGCGGTGCGCTCGGCCATGCCCGGCAGACTGGCCGGGCTGATGTGCTCGCCTTCGTACAACAGATCGCTGTAAACCTCGTCGCTGATCAGCCACAAGTCGTGACGAATACACAGCGATGCCAGTTCCTGCCAGACCATCAGCGGCAAACTGGCGCCGGAAGGATTGTTCGGACTGTTGAGCACGATGGCGCGGGTTTTAGGTGTGATCAGCGCCGCGACATCCGCCGGATCGACCCGAAAGCCGTTCTCGGGGCGCACCGCCACCGGCACCACTTTGGCCGCGCAGGCACCGAACACGCCTTCATAGGTCACGTACATCGGCTCGGCGACGATCACTTCATCGCCGGGGTCGAGCAGGCATTGCGCGACCGAATACACCGCACATTGCGCACCCGGCAGCACGATCACATGATCGGCATCCACTGCTTGACCACTGCGGCGTCGATGGCGGTTGGCAATGCTATCGCGCAACCCCCGACTGCCACGTATTGACGGGTAGTGGGTGTCACCGGCCAACAAGCTATCGATGCACGCCTGAACGATGGGCTGCGGCGTATCGAAGTCGGGATCGCCGATCGATAGCAGCAGCACATCAACGCCCTGCTCAAGTAATTCCAGTGCTCGATCATGAATCTGCCAGGCCGCTGCGCCGTCACCGGCAATTCGTTTGGTCAAGGCTGAATAGCGCATGTAATTCTCCAGTCGCGCGGGTTCCAAGCCACAACCCTATCTCAAATCACGAAACGCGCCACCATGGCATTTAAATCCACGGCCAGGCGCGACAGTTCGTGCGTCGCGGCGCTGGTCTGGTTGGCGCCAGCGGCGGACTGGGTGGCCAGGTCGCGGATGTTCACCAGGTTGCGGTCGACTTCGCGGGACACCTGGGCCTGTTCTTCGGACGCGCTGGCGATCACCAGGTTGCGCTCGTTGATCAGCTGGATCGACTGAGTGATCTGCTCCAGCGCCACACCGGCGGCGCGGGCCATTTCCAGGGTGCTTTGGGTGCGTTGATTGCTTTGCTGCATTGAGGAGACCGCTTGGCCGGTACCGTTCTGGATGCCGGCGACCATTTTTTCGATTTCCTGGGTCGATTGCGCGGTGCGATGGGCCAACGCCCGAACCTCGTCCGCCACCACCGCAAAACCGCGCCCGGCTTCACCGGCACGGGCGGCTTCGATTGCAGCGTTGAGGGCCAGCAGATTGGTCTGTTCGGCGATGGCGCGGATCACGTCCAGCACCTTGCCGATGTCGCGCCCCTGAGCCGCCAGGCCTTCGATCATCACCGAGGTGTTTTGCACATCGTGGGTCATGGTCTGGATCGCGCCGACAGTTTCCACCACACGGTCGCGCCCTTCACGGGCAGCCTGGGTCGACTGGTTCGAGGCTTCGGACGTCGACACCGCGTTGCGTGCCACTTCTTCCACGGCGGCGGTCATTTCGTTGACGGCAGTGGCGGCCTGTTCGATTTCGTTGTTCTGCTGTTGCAGACCGCGGGAGGCTTGTTGGGTGACCGTGCTGAGTTCTTCAGCGGCGGCACCCAGTTGGGTGGCGGAGCCGGCGATCTGTTCGATGGTTTTGCGCAGGTTGGTTTGCATCGTGGACAAGGCACCGAGCAAACGTGCCGGTTCATCCTTGCCGTCGATGTCGATGGTTTTAGTCAGGTTGCCGCCCGCAATGGTTTCGGCCGCCTGGAGCGCACGGTTGAGCGGCGTGACGATGCTGCGGGTCAGCAGCCAGGCCAGCAGCACGGTCATCAGCGCCGCAATCACTGCCACTGCGATGATGCCGGTCACGGCGTTGCTGTAGTGCTCACCCGCTTCGGCCGAGGCGGTTTTCGCATATGTGTTGTTGAACGCTACCAGTTTGTTCAGCTGCTCGCCCATCTGGTCCGTACCGTCCTTGATCCGGGTGTTGATCAGCGTGCGCATCTCATCGAGTTTGTTTTGCCGCGACAGCTCCAGCATCTGGTTCTGGGCTTGCATATAGGTGTCCAGTGTTGTCGTGAACGTCTCGTACAGCGCGGCTTCTTCCGGGGTGGCCGGCAACGCTGCATAACTGGCTTGTGCGCTGCGAACCTTGTCGACCAGCACGCCGGTACGTGTCTGGGCTTCCTGCAACGCGTTCGGATCACGGTTGACCAACACCCGGAAAGAAAGAATGCGCAGGCGCAGGATGTTTTCTGTCAGGTTGCCGAGAAACACGATGCTGGGCAGCTGCGTGGTTGCCATGTCGATGGAGGCTTGGCGGATGGTCGACATGCGGTTCACGGCAAACACACCCAGCACGATGACGAGTAAGGCAATGAAGGCAAAACCCAGGAAAGCTCGAGGCGCGATATTCAGATTACGCAGTGACATAGGATGATTCTCGGGTGATTGAGGCTGCGAGCATCCTTGCGTGATCGCTGAATGGCGGGCGGTGGCGCACGCGCTTTCAGTTTGGCGCCACTGTTGGAATAGGTTTGTGTGGGCCTATTGGCTGTATCGGCCGGGGATGAGGTTTCCTGCGGGGATTGGAGAAAAATACTTCAAGGGATTACAAGTGTTTCACCCATGAAACACTCTATCTCTATGTAGCAGCTGCCGAACGCAGCCTCGCAGGCTCGGCAGCTGCTACAGGATCGCGGGGGTTTTCAGATTTTGCGAGCGGCTATTCGCCAAACCCGCGCAACATCACTCGCCCGCTCCCGCAACAACCGCGGCGCCTCGGCACACGCCTGCTCCAGCGTCATCGGCCCACTGGCCAAGGCAAACGCGGCATCGATGCCATGTTCGTACAGTGCTTGATAACCCTCCCCCAGTGTTCCGGCGAGGACGATCACCGGCACGCCATGCTGCCGAGCAATACGCGCCACACCAAACGGCGTCTTGCCACGCAGGGTCTGAGCGTCGAAACGACCTTCACCGGTGATCACCAGGTCGGCGCCCTTGACCGCATCGTCCAGGCCGACCAGTTCGGCGACCACTTCGACGCCAGCCTTGAACTGCGCCCCCAGAAACGCCTTGGCAGCAAACCCCAGGCCGCCTGCCGCACCGCTACCCGGTTCGTCACGTACATCTTTGTTCAGGACCTGAGCGCACCGTTCGGCAAAGTGCCCGAGCGCGCGATCCAGTTGTTGGACTTGCTCGGGTGATGCCCCTTTTTGCGGGCCGAAAATCGCTGAGGCACCGTGAGGGCCGCACAGTGGATTGTTGACGTCGGCGGCGATATCGAAGCGCACTTCGGCCAGGCGCGGGTCGATTTCACTCATGTCGATTCGCGCTAGTTGCGCGAGGGCCAAGCCGCCCGGTGCCAGTGTTTGGCCCTGGGCGTCCAGCAGTTTGACACCCAAGGCTTGCATCGCACCCGCCCCACCGTCGTTGGTGGCGCTGCCGCCAATCGCCAGAATGACCCGTTGCGCCCCGGCATCGAGCGCCGCGCGGATCAACTCGCCGGTGCCGAATGTACTGCTGATGCAGGCATCACGCTTGCCTGGCGGAACCAGTTGCAGGCCACTGGCCTCGGCCATCTCGATGATCGCGGTGTGGCTCTGGGGCAACCAGCCCCAGGCGGCCTCAACCGTTGCGCCGAGCGGCCCACGGACTTGGGTGCGGTGCAGTTCGCCCTCGCACGCCGCCAGAATAGACTCGACGGTCCCCTCCCCGCCGTCCGCCATCGGGCATTTGACCAGGAGCGCATCGGGCCAAACCTGCGCCAACCCCAGAGCAATGGCATCAGCCACACCCTGGGCACTCAGGCTGTCCTTGAACGAATCGGGGGCGATGACGATTTTCATGCGAATTCTCCAGTTCCAATGCGTTCCATGCTGCCAGCAGGCAAGAACAATAACGCCGGTCCGCTGCACAAGCGGCCATGACGATTATTGTTCATTTCCACAAAACCTCCCTCCACACCGTTCGTTGTAGCAGCTGCCGAGCAGCGCGAGGCTGCGTTCGGCTGCGAAGCAGTCGTAAATTCTGCAAGCACGGTTTACCTGATGCTCCGCGGCGCATGATTTCACGACTGCTGCGCAGCCGAACGCAGCCTCGCAGGCTCGGCAGCTGCTACGGATTGGTGTTGGGGAGTTCGGTTTGGGGAAGGAGCTGGACACCGAGATAAAGCGCCAGCATTCCGTCCAGCCTTAACGGGTCAACACCGCTGAGCTCGGCAATCCGCTCCATCCGGTAACGCAAACTGTTGCGATGGATGCCCAGCGCATCGGCACAGGCCTGGCTCTGACCATCGTGATCGCACCAGCTGCGCAGGGTCGCCAGCAGTTGGCCGTTGCCATCCTTGGCGATGACTTTGCGCAGCGGTTTGAGCAACTCGTCCAGCGCGTCGTCGTTGCGGTGCCGCCAGAGCATCACCGGCAACCGATAACGGTTGAGCGTCAGCAAACGGGAGTGCGGTAACACATCGCGCCCATAGGCCAGCAAGTCGCCGACGCGTCGATAGCAACGACGCAGCCCGGACAATCCATCCGCCTGCCCGCCTACGGCGATGCGCAGAATGTTCCAGCCCAGGCCGTCGAGTTTTTCCAGCAGCCGGTCATTCTCGATCGCCTGCGCCGCCGGTCGGCACCAGAGCAACGATGACTTGGCCGAACTCACGCACCAACTGTCCGGGTAGCGCGAAGTCAACCAGGCGCTGAGCGCCTCGACGGTTTGCCCCGGACCGTGTTCCATCCCTAACTCGAACAGGTACGGCACCCGCGTCATCTGCGGCTTGAGCCCCAGCTGCTGTGCTTCATCGATCAACCGCGGCGAATCCCCGGCCTCACTGAGCAGCAACGCCAGCAGATCGTCGCAACGCTGGCGCCGCCATTGCTGTTCGGCCTGCTGATTGCGCTGGCCGACCAGCATCTCGGCGGTCATCCGCACCAGCTCAGCGTAGGTGCGCAGTTGCTCGGGTTCACCGGTGATGCCCAGCACGCCAATCAAGCGCTGATCGAGCAACAGCGGCAAGTTGATGCCCGGCTGCACGCCTTTGAGATGGATCGCGGTCTGCGCGTCGATCTCCACCACCCGCCCGTTGGCCAGCACCAGTTGCGCGCCTTCATGCCGGGTGTTGACCCGCTCCGGTTCGCCGCTGCCAAGAATCAGGCCCTGGCTGTCCATGACGTTGACGTTGTACGGCAGGATGGCCATCGCCCGGTCGACGATGTCCTGGGCCAGGTCGTGATCGAGTTCGAACATAGCGGGGATCCTTGAGAGCGTGATAGAGCGGATTGTTCACCCGCACAGGCCTTGGTTGCAAACCCTGTGCTCAGGCACAAAGACAATGACCCAAGCGGTGGCCGAGACTCACTAGGCGGTCAACGTTACCCTTGCATCGCAAAAAATCATAATAAAGAGAGAGCCCGCCATGTCACAGAGCGCCGCCGCTACCCAGGCCATCGTTGACGAGAAAAACGCCGTCTACAAACGCATTACCCTGCGTTTGATTCCCTTCATCTTCATCTGCTACCTGTTCAACTACCTCGACCGGGTGAACGTTGGATTTGCCAAGCTGCAGATGCTCGACGCGCTGAAATTCAGCGAAACCGTGTACGGCCTCGGGGCCGGGATCTTCTTTATCGGCTACGTGTTGTGCGGCGTCCCCAGCAACCTGGCCCTGACCAAATTCGGCCCGCGCCGCTGGATCGCGCTGATGATGATCGTCTGGGGCACGCTCTCGACCTGTTTGCTGTTCGTCACCACCCCGACCGAGTTCTACACCTTGCGCCTGTTCACCGGCGCGGCCGAAGCCGGGTTCTTCCCGGGCGTGGTGCTCTACCTTTCGCAATGGTTCCCGACCTTCCGCCGTGGCCGCATCATGGCGCTGTTCATGTCGGCGATCCCGGTGTCTGGCCTGCTCGGCAGCCCGTTTTCCGGCTGGATTCTCAACCACTTCGGCGCAGGCCAGGCAGGTTTGGCGGGCTGGCAGTGGATGTTCTTGCTGCAAGGTATCCCGACCGTGATCCTCGGCGCCCTCGCCTACTTCCTATTGAGCGACAGTTACGCCAATGCCAAATGGCTCACGCCATTCGAGCGCTCGGTGCTGGAAGCCGACCACGCCGAAGACCTGGCCAGCAAACCGAAAACCAGCACCGACTCGCTGCTGGCCGTGTTCAAGAACCCGGCGATCTGGGCCTTCGGTCTGATCTATTTCTGCATCCAGAGCGGCGTCTACGCGATCAACTTCTGGCTGCCGTCGATCATCAAAAACCTGGGTTTCAGCGATAACCTGGTGATCGGTTGGCTCAGTGCGATTCCGTACCTGCTGGCGGCGCTGTTCATGTTGATGGTCGGCCGCTCGGCGGACCTGCGCAAAGAACGCCGCTGGCACTTGGTGGTGCCGATGCTGATGGGCGCAGTGGGTCTGCTGATCGCCGTCAACTTCGCCGCCCACCCGGCCATCGCCATCCTCGGCCTGACCATCGCCACCATGGGCGCCCTCACCGGCCTGCCGATGTTCTGGCCGGTGCCGACTGCACTGCTCAGCGCCGGTGCGGCGGCGGGTGGTTTGGCGTTGATCAACTCCATGGGGCAGATGGCCGGGTTCCTGAGTCCGTATCTGGTGGGTTGGGTCAAGGACAGCACCGGGTCGACCGATGCCGCGCTTTACCTGCTGGCGGGAGTGATTGTGTGCGGGAGTTTGTTGGCGCTGCGTATGACGCGGACGTTGCGGGTTTAAGGTTGATCGGCACGGGGTGTTCGATATTTCAGTTTGCCCCGTGCGGTTGTTCTGGTATTTGATTGAGCCTTTCCCACCGGTAAAAGGATTTAGTCATGAGCTATCGCACGCTGGGTCATTCGGGTTTACAAGTGTCGACCCTGACCCTGGGCACGATGATGTTCGGCGAACAGACCAGCACCGAAGATTCCCTGCGGATCATCGACAAGGCCTGGGACCAGGGCATCAATTTCATCGACACCGCGGACGTTTACACCAACGGCCGCTCCGAAGAGATCGTCGGCGAAGCGATTGCCGGTAACCGCCACGAATGGGTGCTGGCGACCAAGGTCGGTTTCGGCCCGGTGGACGGTGTGCCGAACCGCAGCGGCCTGAGCCGCAAGCACCTGTTCAATGGCATCGACGCCAGCCTGACGCGCCTGGGCACCGATTATCTCGACATCTATTACCTGCACCGCGAAGACCACAACACGCCGCTGGAAGTCACGGTGTCGGCCATCGGCGATTTGATCCGCCAGGGCAAGATTCGCTATTGGGGTTTGTCGAACTACCGTGGCTGGCGCATCGCCGAGGTGATTCGTGTAGCCGATCAACTGGGCGTCGACCGGCCGGTGATCAGTCAGCCGCTGTACAACATCGTCAACCGTCAGGTGGAAACCGAGCAGATCACTGCCGCGCAAAACTATGGCCTGGGCGTGGTGCCTTACAGTCCGCTGGCTCGTGGTGTGCTCAGCGGTAAATACGCGCCGGACGTGAAGCCGGATGCCAACAGCCGCGCCGGCCGCGCAGATAAACGCATTCTGGAAACCGAATGGCGCGTCGAATCCCTGCGCATTGCTCAGCAGATCCAGCAGTACACCCAGGGTCGCGGCGTGGGCATCGTGGAATTCGCCATCGCCTGGGTGCTGAACAACAGCGCCGTCACCTCAGCCATCGTAGGGCCCCGGACTGAAGAACAATGGGATACCTACACGAAGGCGCAGACGGTGAAGATTACGGCTGAGGATGAGGCGTTCATTGATTCGCTGGTTGTGCCTGGGCATGCGTCGACGCCTGGGTTTAATGATGTGAGCCACTTTGTGTCAGGGCGTAAACCGCGCTAACAGCAAAAGATCGCAGGCTTCACCAGCTCCTACCTGGATCGGTGCACCCCAGTAGGAGCTGCCGAAGGCTGCGATCTTTTATCTGGCGACACATTCTCCGGCCGAACCACGTATTCTCTGCGCCCGTTTCACGTTCAACTTCGCGAGGACAGTTTGTCTAAAGGTATCGCTCTATCGGTTTCAGCCTCGGTGCTGTTTGCCGTCATGTATTACTACACCTCGTTGCTCACGCCTTTGAGCGGCGTGGAAATCTTCGGTTGGCGAATGCTGCTGACCCTGCCATGCATGACCGTGTTCATGGTGGTCTCCGGTGAGTGGAAGCGCGTAGCCGCCCTTTTTCGGCGGCTGGTTGGCCAACCAAAACTGCTCGCCGGCCTGATCCTTTCCGCGACGCTGCTTGGCCTGCAACTCTGGCTATTCATGTGGGCACCGCTCAACGGCTATAGCCTCGACGTGTCCCTGGGCTACTTCCTGTTGCCGCTGTCCATGGTGCTGACCGGGCGGGTCGCCTATGGCGAGCGACTGTCTTACCTGCAAAAGGTTGCCGTGTTTTTTGCTTCCCTCGGCGTGCTCAACGAGCTGTATCAGGTCGGCGGCTTTTCCTGGGCGACCTTGCTGGTCGTCATCGGTTATCCGCTCTACTTCATCCTGCGCAAGCGACTGGCGACCGACAACCTCGGCGGTTTGTGGATGGACATGGCGTTGATGTTGCCCGTGGCGTTCTGGTTCGTTCAGAGCGGTGAACAGGGTTTCGCCGTGTTCGATCAGCACCCGTGGCTGTCGCTGCTGATCCCGTTACTCGGCGTCATCAGTGCTTCGGCGCTGGTGGTTTACATCATCGCCAGCCGACTGCTGCCGTTCAGCCTGTTCGGGTTGTTGAGCTATGTCGAGCCGGTGCTGTTGCTCGGCGTTGCGTTGCTGCTGGGGGAAAGCATCAAGGCCGGTGAATGGCTGACGTACATTCCGATCTGGTTGGCTGTTGTGGTGTTGGTATTTGAAGGGTTCAAGCATTTGATGCGACATCGACGCCCTTAAAAGCAAAAGATCGTCCGAACTTAAAAAGCCCGGCCAGCATTGCTGCTGACCGGGCTTTTTTACATCTGAAACGGTTTAGTCGGTGGAGAGCACACCACGACGAACCTGGTCGCGCTCGATGGATTCGAACAGCGCCTTGAAGTTACCTTCGCCGAAACCATCGTCTCCTTTACGCTGGATGAATTCGAAGAACACCGGGCCCATCAGGGTTTCCGAGAAGATCTGCAACAGCAGACGCTTGTCGCCCGACTCGGACGAACCATCCAGCAGAATGCCGCGCGATTGCAGTTGATCAACCGGCTCGCCGTGGTTCGGCAAACGGCCTTCGAGCATTTCGTAGTAGGTTTCCGGCGGCGCGGTCATGAAGCGCATGCCGATGCTTTTAAGGTGATCCCAGGTCTTGATCAGGTCATCGCTGAGGAAGGCAACGTGCTGGATGCCCTCGCCGTTGAACTGCATCAGAAACTCTTCGATTTGCCCGGCGCCCTTGGACGATTCTTCGTTCAACGGGATGCGGATCATGCCGTCCGGCGCGGTCATGGCCTTGGAGGTCAGGCCGGTGTATTCGCCTTTGATGTCGAAGTAACGGATCTCGCGGAAGTTGAACAGCTTCTCGTAGAAGTTGGCCCAGTAGGCCATGCGACCGCGGTACACGTTGTGGGTCAGGTGGTCGATGATCTTCAGGCCGGCCCCGACCGGGTTGCGGTCAACGCCTTCGATGAACACGAAGTCGATGTCGTAGATCGAGCTGCCTTCACCGAAACGGTCGATCAGGTACAGCGGCGCGCCGCCGATGCCCTTGATCGCGGGCAGGTTCAGTTCCATCGGGCCGGTTTCGATATGAATCGGCTGGGCGCCCAGTTCCAGGGCCCGGGCAAACGCCTGCTGGGCATTCTTGACGCGGAACGCCATGCCGCACACCGACGGACCGTGCTCGGCCGCAAAGTACGAAGCGACGCTGTGCGGTTCGTTGTTGAGGATCAGGTTGATCTGGCCCTGGCGATACAGGTGCACGTCTTTGGAACGGTGGGTCGCGACCTTGGTGAAGCCCATGATCTCGAAGATCGGCTCCAGGGTGTTCGGGGTCGGCGATGCGAATTCGATGAATTCAAAGCCCATCAGGCCCATTGGGTTTTCGTATAAATCTGCCATGGTTGGCGCCTCATCATTTTCTTGTCAATTAACGGATCGTTAGTTGCTGGCAATGCTGAGACCGGCGGGTGGCGCGCAGGAGATGCCCCGCACGCTGCGGGCGAGGAAGTCACCATAGATCAATTGAAACCCGAAACTCTTCATTGTCGACCCAAGGCTCTTGCGGGCGAGGCTTCTGCTGCCAGAAGACGATTATTCTTATATGCGTAACCCGATTCTACACAGCGTAAATAGGTTTGTCCGCCTTCTGTATCAAATCCCCTTTTTCCCTGCGCGCGCAAGGGGTTTGTTGCACAGGAAAATCCCCGCGAGGATCAGCCCTCCTCCCAGGCACATCGCCAGGGTCAACTGCTCGCCTAACAACAGCGCACCGAGGATCACCGCCGTCAGCGGGTTCAGGGCGATGAACACGCCTGAACGCGTCGCGCCGATTTCGCGAATGCCGTCGTAATAGCCGATATAGGCCAGCGCCGAACCCAATACGCCCAGGTACATCAGGCTCATCCATTGCTTTGGTCCG
This sequence comes from Pseudomonas rossensis, assembly GCF_039888995.1. Lineage (NCBI taxonomy): Bacteria > Pseudomonadati > Pseudomonadota > Gammaproteobacteria > Pseudomonadales > Pseudomonadaceae > Pseudomonas > Pseudomonas rossensis. The sequence continues at coordinate 10,690 of NZ_JBBWCB010000122.1, forward strand.
AGACTGGCGAGTGCAGCCACACTCAACTCACCGCGAACAGCACTGGTCACCCACAGCATCAGCGTGCCCAACAGAATCGAGTACGTCACCGTTTGCACCGGGCCTAGCGTCTGGTTCAGGTCTTTGGAGAACAGCGAATAAACGCCCCAGCCGAGCACGCAGCCGAAGATCAACAGATCGCCGATCCAGGCGTCGGCGTTGCCAGCCAGCAATTGTGGGTTACAGCTGACGATCACCAGGCTCGCCCCGGCAATGCAGATTGCGATTCCGACGACTTTCGCTCGACTCAAGCGCTCCTTGAACAACAGCCACGACGCCAGTCCGATCACGGCCGGGTTCAACGCCACGATCAATGACGCCCGTGAGGCGTTGATGTAATGCAGCCCATAAAAGAAGCACAGGTTGTAGAAAAAAATCCCGAAAAAACCCAGCAGCGCCAATTGAAGCCATTGCCTGGGGCTGGGCCTTGCGAGAGGCACGCGGGCCAGTAGCAGAAACACCAGCAACGCCACGCTGGCCAGCAAGAATCGGAGGCTGGCGGCAAACAAGGGGCTGAGGCTGTCGGCCAGAAACCGCCCGGCGACAAAAGTGCCACCCCAGATCATGGTGACGGCAGCCAGTTTCAGATAAACCGGGACATCCGAAGGGTTGGGCAGGCTCTGCTCATAGGTCGTCATAGGTTTCCAGAACGAGAAATCGAGGGAGATGACGTATCATTCGACTAATACCCTCTCATCGTAAAATGAGTAAACACTCATGACCCTTACCCAACTCGAGATATTTTCTCTGGTCGCCGAGCTTCAAGGTTTTACGGCGGCAGCCTATCGCTTGGGGATTTCCCAATCCGCGGTCTCTCACGCCCTCAAGTCGCTGGAACAAGAATTGGGCGTCGAGCTGCTGCGCCGACATCAGTCCCGGGTCGAACTCAGCGACATCGGCCAACAGCTTTTGCTGCGCGCCCGGGCGATGCTGGGTCTGGCCAACACCTTGCGCCAGGAAGCGGCCGATGCTCGCGGTATGAAACGCGGCACATTGCGCATCGGCTCGTTTGGCCCGACCTCATCGATCAGACTGCTGCCGCTGATCCTGCCGCACTACCGCGCGGCTCACCCGGGTATCGAGGTCCACATTGACGAAGGTCCGGACCGGCAGGTGATCCAGTGGTTGGAGGAGCGGCGTATCGATATCGGCTTCGTGGTGTTGCCCGAGGACCGGTTCGACACCTTTGCGCTGATAGAAGACCAGATGGTCGCGCTGCTGCCCGTCGATCATCCGCTGGCCCGCCACGACAGCCTGAGCTTGAGCGATTTGTGCAACGACCCGTTTGTCTTGACCGAGGCCGGTTCGTCAGAACTGGTGTCGCGGCTGTTCAGTGCCGCCCGGCTGACACCGAACATCCGTTATCGCTGCTCGCAACTACTGAGTACGCTGGACACCGTTGGCCGAGGCGACGCGCTGACGGTCGTCGCCGAAAGCTCATTGCCCGACGACCGCAACAGTCGCTACGTGAAAAAACCGCTGTCGCCACCGGTCGCCCGTCAGGTCGGTCTGGCAGTGCTTGATCAGCGCCAGTCATCACCCGCGACGCTGGCTTTTATCAAACTGGCCGAGCGCCTGAACGACCGTTGAGCGGCGCACGCGCCGCGGGCCAACTATCATGGCCTCTACCTGAACTCTTTTTGGAAGGCGTCCGGTCCTGCCAGCATTTAAGAGCCCTATTTCATCGTGACAGGTTTCGCAAATGCCACTGAACGCCAAAACCCGCCGCAAACGCGGTATCAGAATGGCTGTGACGCTACTGAGCGGATTACTCCCGGTGTTGTTGGGGCTCGCCATTCTTTATATGCAAGCTGAGCGTACGCTCAAGCAAAGTACTGAACAGACAGCCGAAGAAGCCATTCGCCAATTCGAATTGATGCTCGACAACACCGCCCAGGCCGCTCAGGAACTGCTGCCGCTGGCCGGCCAAAACTGCAACGACGTCAAACTGGCCTTGCGCGAACAGGTCACCCGCCGGCCGTTCGTGCGCTCGACCAATCTGGTGTGGGACAATACCATTTACTGCAGCTCTTTGTTCGGTGACGTTCAGGAAACAATCGTTTCCGGTGACTACAGCGAAGGCGCGTTGTTGCTGATGAAAGGCAACCCCGTCACGCCTGATACCGCATTGCTTGTGTATCGGCTCAGCAAAGAAAAACAGGGCGCGATGAGCACCCTGGACGGGTATCACCTGAGCAACGTACTGCGGCTGATCGGCCGCAAGACATTGCTGCTATTGCAAGTCGGCCCCTATTGGTTGTCCGCCGATGGCAAATTCCATGAAGGTGCCCTGCCAGCCTTTGCGGTGGCGCAAACCCAATTGGCGTCCTCGCGTTACGCCTTTTCCGTGGCGGCCGGGTTTCCTGAAGGCGAAACCTGGCGCTTCATGAGCAGTGAGTATCCGCCGCTGTTCAGCTTGCTGATCTTCTTCGGCGTGATTTCCGGCTTGATCGGGCACTTTGTGCAAAAACGCTCGTCATCACCGAGCAATGAAATGCGGCGCGCCCTGGAAGCTGCGGAGTTCATTCCGTACTTTCAACCTGTGGTGCATGGCGACAACAAGAAGTGGTCCGGCGCCGAGGTGCTGATGCGCTGGAATCATCCAAAAGAAGGTCTGGTGAGCCCGGAGCTGTTCATTCCGTTTGCCGAACACTCCGGGCTGATCGTGCCGATGACCCGCTCATTGATGCAGCAGACCGCCGAATGGTTGGCGCCTGTTTCATCTTCCTTCGAGGGCGCTTTTCACATCGGCATCAACATTACCGCCAGCCACTGCAAGGACCTGGAACTGGTCGACGATTGCCGTCAATTCCTCGCTGCCTTCGCACCGGGCGCCGTCAGCCTGGTGCTGGAACTCACCGAGCGCGAACTCATCGAACCCACGGCCATCACCCACCAACTGTTCGAGCAGCTTCACGCGCTGGGCGTGATGATCGCGATCGATGACTTCGGCACCGGTCACTCAAGCCTGGGTTACCTGCGTCAGTTCAATGTGGACTTCCTGAAAATCGACCAGAGTTTTGTCGGCATGATCGGCGTTGACGCCCTCTCACGGCATATCCTGGACACCATCATCGAACTCTCGGCCAAGCTCGACCTGGGTATCGTCGCCGAAGGCGTGGAAACCACGGAGCAAAGTGATTATCTGACCGCCCACGGCGTGAACTTCTTGCAAGGTTATCTGTTCGGCCGGCCAATGCCCGGCGCGGACTTCATTAACGCATTAAGTCACCATTAACTAGCGGCGCTAAGCGACGAGACAAGGAGATCGCGCACCAATTTGAATCAAAAGACTACTGTTGTTACATGAAGAAAAAGACAGGATTTACTCTTGGCCAATTAACTACTACAATTTTTCATGCCTGCGCTAGATTGGCAGGTGAGCCATTATCACTGAGTCCTTCAAGGCTCTTGGCTTATAGCTTTGTTTGCGGTTGGTATCAGCCAAACACACTATTGGAGTAAAGATATTGTCCAGACTCGCTGAATTTCGTGCAGCTGAAAAGGCCCTTCAAGAGCAGCTCAAGCAGCTGGAAAACCTGAAGAATGATGCCGGGCTCAAGAAAGAAATCGAATTCGAAGAAAAGCTCCAGGGGCTGATGAAAACCTACGGCAAGAGCCTGCGCGACATCATCGCCATTCTCGATCCGAACCCGGCAAAATCCGGTCTGCAACAGGCAACGCCTAAAACCCGCCGCGCTCGCGTGGTCAAGGTTTATCAGAATCCGCACACCGGTGAACTGATTGAAACCAAGGGTGGCAACCACCGCGGCCTGAAAACCTGGAAGGAACAATACGGTGCAGCTACCGTTGATTCCTGGCTGCGAGGCTAAGCACTCGCGGTGACAAAAAAGCCCTGCCAATGCAGGGCTTTTTCATGGACGCCTTCTAAATGCAACGATTGGCGTCGATCAACTCGCTACTTGTCGAATAACTTTGTGCTTAATCCGTTTGGGTATCTAAAAATTTCAGAATGCGCTGAAACCGGCAGCCATTGAAATCTTTAACTAAAGTTTCAAGCTGTTACGGGCTGCCTCTATTTCATCCTGACTCGCCTTATAAACCTCAGCCTGCCCCGCGTAGGAAAGAACATAGGCTTTATCGGCATCCACGGCGGCAACCAATGTTTGAGAGAGCACATGCCTTCCGTTCTGCGTGATCGTGCAGGTAGTTTCCAGCGCTGATAAGCGGCTCAACGTCGTCGGGTGAATCTTGTTGCAGACACTTTGATAACCGCCTTGAAAGAAGTCCTTCTGCACTGACTTGCGCATCTCCAGCAACACGCCTTGCAGATTCACCTGATGACCACTTTCCACCTGAGTCATGGTCAACTCCATCACCATCACCGGCGTGCCGTCCTGATCGATTTTCACCGCACGCTGGCGGGAAACGTGGGTGTTGGCGTCATCTTGCGGGACAGCTTCGACCTCCCAGCCGTTGGGCCAGGTCATGATTGGCTCATCTGCGTGAGCGCTGTTAACACCTGAAAGCACGCAGATCAGGACGAACATCGATTTACAGAAACGAATCATTGCAATGAACACTCACGGATTGAACCGTAAAGTCTGAGCCTCGCCCGTCTATCAGGCAATAGCCGACGCTTTGGGTTTGGTGATGTCCGAGCCCTTGCGTATCATTGTCGCCATTCGTTAGCCCCACTTATTTTCCGGAGGGCCCATGAGCCTGCACGAATTGAACACCTTCCCAGGCGTGACTGCCCAACCTGACACCGCCACCCAGAAGTTCGTCTTCAACCACACCATGCTGCGGGTCAAGGACATCACCACGTCCCTGGATTTCTACACGCGCATTTTGGGTTTCTCGCTGGTGGAAAAACGCGACTTCCCGGAAGCCGAGTTCAGCCTGTACTTCCTGGCGCTGGTCGATAAAAACCAGATCCCGGCCGACGCTGCTGCTCGCACCGAGTGGATGAAGTCGATCCCCGGCATTCTCGAACTGACCCACAACCACGGCACCGAGAACGACGCGGATTTCGCTTACCACAACGGCAACACTGACCCGCGCGGTTTTGGCCACATCTGCATCTCGGTGCCGGATATCGTTGCTGCGTGCGAGCGCTTCGAAGCGCTGGGCTGCGACTTCCAGAAACGCCTGAATGACGGCCGTATGAAGAGCCTGGCGTTCATCAAGGATCCGGACGCTTATTGGGTTGAGATCATCCAGCCAGCCCCGATGTAAGCCACACCACACACCCCTTGTGGGAGCGAGCCTGCTCGCGAAGGCGCTGTATCAGCCAACATTCAGTTGAATGACCCACCGCTTTCGCGAGCAGGCTCGCTCCCACATTGAG
>NZ_JBBWCB010000123.1:0-16022 GCF_039888995.1 Pseudomonas rossensis
ACACTTTTTCGACTTTGGCGTCGGGGCGCATCATGACGGACTGGCTCCAGAAAGAAATCGGGAGCACAGCATCGGACATCAGGTTTCGGCTTGGAATGTGGGCTTCATGGAGCGCTTACGATTAATCAAGGACTGGCAGATTTTACATAGCAACGCAGACGTTAAAACGGTGCCTGCGTTTTTACACCGCTTGGACTCTAAGCGGACTCTGGCGAAGGGTGGCAATCGGTGAGTCGCAGATGTAAGTCTGTTCAAATCCTTGAGGTAAAGGGATGCTTGGCAAAACGAGTGAAGACGGAGAAGAGCGAGTGGATTTGCTAGACCATTTTCGTCAACGAAAGGACTACGCCAGACTGCGCATCGCGGAACTACGTGGCAATCAGGAGCTTTGCTTCGCTGTGGCCGGGCTGTCCGTCCAGTGCAGCAGATACGACTTTTCCAACATAGCAGTGCTCAGAGAAGTGAAATATCCACCAGGCGAGATAGAACTAGCACGAGCGCTGAGCAACAAATCATTACTGAGCGCAGTTGCACGTCACATGCCTGCTGTGACTCATGAACTCGCGATGGTGTGTTATGGAGATATATTCGATCAGCCGAACATTCGGCCTAGAGCGTTGTAGCGACACTAGCGGAGTGAGCGTAACACGCCACACCCTCTAGGATATTCGATCTGCGTCGCGACACGGCTTGCAGCCTGTGGCGGAGGATAACCCTCCGCAAGCTGTTGGTGATAGCGGGCGTTGGTCTGGGGGCATAACCGCCTTGGCTACTGCTATCCATCGCTCTCGTTGATCTGTGTAGGGCTTTTTCCTGGGTAGGAGTTTGTTTGCATCTGGCCTTTCCGGAGCTCATTGGAACGCCATACCGTTTATTGCTAAAGCGTGAGGACGATGTAGCTGTCTGAAAACGGCAAGGTTTATAGTTTCACGCGTCCGCCGTTCGCCACAAAATCCCTTAGCTGTCAGTTCACGCAGCAACAATCCCGTTTCTTTCGATCAGTATTTGAGAAGGTCGTTTGGTCGCCCGACATGTGTCCTTGCAGTGCAGCGATCTGCGACTGCGCGTGAGCGACAGGAGACGCTCCACTGAAAACAAGCCAGGACACGAGCTCGGGATCTTTGACTGACGTGAATCGTGCCAGGTCAGCAAGGTTCTCCCGCGCGAGTGCAACACGCTTCAGATGCCTTTTGAGCTTGTCTGGTTTGCCCTTTATGTCTTCACCCTGATACTCGGAGAGCTGGGAAGCGACTTCTGAGTAGTTTCGCGCAAGTGAAAGGTCCTTACATTCGACTATGAGCACTTGGTTGCGGTCCGGACGCCAAGCAAACAGATCAATATCGCCTGGGTCTGTTGGCAGATTTCGCCTCAGTATCTCCGGGAAGCCGATGCCGCGCCGAACAGTCCATCCTGCGTCGAGCAATTCTTTTTCTAAGGACTTTTCGAAAGTGTGTCCCTCCCGAGCTTCCCCCAGCCATTTGTCCCTCATCCCCTCAGTCCGGAAGAATTGAAGTGGGATAAATAGCAGATCTTGGTCGAACGCGGTCGTCTGCAAGCGGGAGGCTGCTATTGGCCGAGGCTGTGTAAAAACGTTTTTCAGCGCGACAGGTACCGGACTGATTCTCAATGAAACCTGCTCCTCGCTGGCCGCAAAAGCGATTGCCAACGCGCTTTTGCTTGATTCACAAGAGAAGCTGATCTGGCATTGGAGGGACGACAGCACATGGCGGTGGGTTGCTAATCTGCTACGGGAGCATGGTGAGGCCGGCTCCGCGATGGAGGCTGAACGGCGCGCCATCTTGAGTTCTGTTGGCAAGCACCGCCGGCGCGAGTGAGTGGTTTAAGCTCTACGCTGCAGGCATTCACCAATTCTGCATAATCATCCGCGCCAAGGGTGCCGAAACGAGTAGGTCAGAGGCTAGCGGAGGAACGAGCTGCACTAATCTGCCGTGGATGTTTGGCATTCAGAATCGAACAAACAGCGTCTGCCTCTGCCCTGACCTTGAACACGCCATGCTCTTGCTAGCTGAGCCTCCTTCGACGAGATCAACGACTCTGTATCGCTTAGTGCCATCTTCCATTCCGGTGGTCTCGATGACTCTGAATCGTGGGTGCATGGTGCGTTCCCTGCTTAAGAATGGTGTTCTAGAAGTACCGGTATGACTCCATGATTTCAACAATTATGCAGGACTGAGCTGCGACAATTTATGACAGCGCGTCGTGACTCTCATTTCCCCAACCACTGAGCAACAGGCGCGCATCGTTGGTAACACTTGCCGCCCGACATCAATGATGTAGCGTTCACCGAGGCCTAATGAGGCAAATGTCTTTCGATCCTCGTCGAGCAACTCTTGAACTCCTCACAAAACTATGTGCCGTTAGGGTCAAAAGCGGGGCTGGTACGATTTCAGCTCAAAATTAATTCTTGATATTTCTTGGAGGTCGTCTTGAATTCAAAAGGGGAGTTGATCGACTACTGCCCAAACTAGAAGGATGCGTCCGATGCGATTCCAGTCTCTCTTTGCAGCCTGGATGGCAAGCCTGACCTTCGTTGGCACCGCCGCGGCCGCCACGGACAACATACTCCTTTGCATCCGCGGAAAATCCTTCGAACCGGGGCGGGAATTCCTACAGACGCGGCAGCTCAAATTTCATTCGGACGGACCAGATCTTGGTGACCTATTGCCGCTGATGGCAAGCCGCGCCGCTCGAGAGAAACTGTGGCCGGAGCTAAAGCCTGAAGAGGTCCATGTTGCCCCTTTCAATGAACAACTCTGCGGCAATGAACCGATGGCCGAGCTTACCGTCAGTTATGTGGCGGACGATCTGGTCGCGATTCAGAATGAACGTAGCCGGGGACCGGGTGATCAACCTCGGCTCAATGCAGTCGCTCTACAGTCCGATGCACAACCTGCTCCGACTCGGGCTCCCCCCCTCGGCACGCCATCTGATGCCCGGCGTCATGACTGGCAGCGTCTTTATTTTGTGACCACTCGCCAACCAACAGGAAACGACACTGCGGACCAAGCCTTTGGTACGGCTCGAAGCGATGAACTGAGTTTCGGCACAGTAGAAGTCTCCATCCCTGCTGATCACCGTTGGGCGAAGCTGGAAAGCCCTTCACTGCTTCGCTTAGAGTGGGATACCGATCTGAATCGTCATGTGAAGCTGGCCGCCACCTTCGAGACATTGTCGGTAGCAAATTGGAAGGAAGACTTGGCTCGTCAGGCAACTGCCTTCGACAAGGGTGGTGTGCTGCTCTTTGTGCACGGTTACAACACATCCTTCGCGGCAGCCGCCGAGCGTGCCGCGCAGCTTGCCTACGATCTTGCCTTCCCCGGTCCTACAGTGCTGTTCAGTTGGCCGTCGGATGGCAACGTGCTGACTTACGTCCGTGACGAGGAACAAGCCCGTATAGCCTGGCGACAGATGGCGGAGGTACTGAATCACCTAACCCGCCTCAACGCTGGTGTGCCTGTATATGTGGTTGCTCACAGCATGGGCAATCGGGTGCTTACGCAGGGACTCGCCGAATTGTTAAGTAAGCGCCCCGGAGCCGATCGGGCCTTCCGCCAAGTCGTGTTGGCCTCACCGGATATTGGCGAGGAGGAGTTCCGTCAGCGCTGGGTTAACGAACTCAATAGCGCGAGCGCGCCTCGCTTTACACTCTATGCGTCCAACCAGGATATCCCGGTATCGCTCTCAGCTTGGCTCCATGGGGAAAGACGCCTTGGCTCCGGTGGGCAGGACATTGCTGTCCTGCCCCCTCTCGACTCCATTGATGCTAGTGCGATCACTGAGGAATGGTTCGGTTTGTCGCACAGCTACTTTGGTGACAACGACACTGTGATGAGTGATCTCTTTCTCGTCATCCACCAAGGACTGGAGCCGGCGCAGCGGCCGCGCTTGGTTAAAACGAGGGGGAGCCGCGGCGAATATTGGGATTTCAAGCGATGAAGCTGAAGGGCTTGAGGTTGAGGATGCTACTGCCCTTTATTGCCTTGGCTAGCACGGCGTTTGCGCTGGCCGATGTAGAAGAACTCAATCAGCAGGTCGAGCTTCTCTTCAACGAGGGTAAATATACTGATGCGATCGACGTCGCACATCAGGCTCTTGCCGAAGCAGAGATAACATACGGTAGGGAGAACCTGAATACGGCGAGGAGCCTGAACAATTTGGCCGCTTTGTACATGTCGGTGGGGCGTTACGATGACGCTTTGCCATTGTTTAAGCGGGTGCTGGCGATCCGGGAAAAAGCGTTAGGGCCGGAGAATCCCTCTACTGCGACGATCCTTAACAACTTGGCCGAGTTGTATCGGAAGATGGAGCGTTATGACGAAGCCTTGCCACTGTATCAACGAGCACTGGTGATCCGTGAGGCAGTGTTCGGTCCGGAGCACCCGAACACGGCAAGGATTCTTAACAATCTGGCCCTGTGTTATCGAGGAATGGGGAGAAATGATGATGCCTTACCCCTATACCAACGGGCGCTAGCAATCGGAGAAGCAGCAGACCCGGAGCATCCGGACACGGCGACGAGTCAATACAATTTGGCCGCGATGTACGAATCAATGGGGCGTTACGAAGAGGCCTTGCCACTGTACCAACGAGCGTTGGCAATCCAAGAGTCAACGTATGGCCCACAGCACCCCAAAACGGCGTCAATCCTGAATAACTTAGGCGCATTATATTTAGAAATGGGCCGTTACGATGAGGCCTTACCGCTATACCAGCGGGCGCTCGCAATCCAAGAGGTTTCGTTGGGGCCGGAGCATCTGGTTACGTTAATGACTCTTAACAACTTGGCTACGTTATACAAATCGATAGGTCGCTATGATGCTGCCTTACCCCTGTTCCAGCGGTCGCTGGCAAGCCGAGAAAAAACATTAGGCCCGGAGCACCCGGACACGGCGACGAGTCTTGATAACCTGGCCGAGTTGTACCGCGTAACGGGGCATTTTGATGAGGCTTTACCGTTGTATCTGCGGGCGCTTGTGATCCAGAAAAAGGTGTTGGGCCCCGAGCATATGGGCACGATGACAACAGTGAACAATCTGGCCGCATTATATAAATCAGCACACCGATACGACCTGGCGTTACCACTTTTTCAGCAGGTGCTAGCGATCACTGAAAAAAAAATGGGGCCAGAGCATGTGGATACAGCGACGAGTCTGAACAACTTAGCCGAGTTGTATTGGTCGATGGGCCGTTACAACGAAGCCTTGCAGCTGTTACGGAGGGCTGTCCGTATAGTCGCAGTGACCAACATCAACGATCCTAAGCGAAACCACGTTGCGATCTACGAACTTGCAAGCTTCACGGCCAATCTCGCTGCTGCATTGCAGGAACAACGGAAAGAGGGGGCTCTCGATGAAGCTATTTTTTACTACAAGCTATCGGTAAACACTCGCCAACGCATGCGGACAGGGACCCTTAACTTTGATCCAACGACTCGGGAAACTTTCACAAAGCTGGTGGGGGGGCCGTATCATCAACTTTCCGCACTGCTTATCGAGCGTGGCCGGATCGCCGAGGCGGAACGGGTGTTGCTACTCCTGAAAGAGTCGGAGTTGACCGAATACCTGCGTCGAAATGGTGATTCAGGTTCGACGCAGGAAGGTTTGGCCTGGACGATTGAGGAAGAGTCGTACCGCCAGGATCTGCAAAAGGTAGCAAACGAGTGGCGTGATTTTGAGCACCGCCGTTTGGCCGTGATGAAGGATGTCAAGCGCGGCAAACTTTCGGAGACCGGGCCAGAGATATCGGAACTGGATGCGCAGCGGGTTCAACTCGACACTCGGACTCGAAACATCATGTCTGACTCCTCGCGGCGATTTATCGATGCTAGCCAGCGAGCAAACGAGCGGCGTCTGCAGGTTTTTGACTATGCCCGCACTGAACTATCCACCAAACTCACCGAGTTGCGAGAGCGGGGAGATGGTGGTCTGCACACGGTCGGCTTGCTGCTGCTGCCAAGTGAGCGCGGGCTGACGTTGATCGTCACCACCGAACAGGGCGCCGTGCCGCTGATGGTCAAAATTTCGGAGGCAGAGCTAAATACGCAGGTGAAGGCCCTGCGAGAGGCGATCCTGGATCGCAAGGATTACCGAGCTCCGGCCAAGATTCTTTATGAAAAATTAATCGCGCCGGCCGAAGCACAGCTAGGGAGTGAGGTCGGTATCCGACATTGGGCGATCCTGCCCTTTGGTAATTTGCGGGCGGTGCCTTTCGCAGCGTTGATGCTCCCGGACGGGACGCACCTCATAGAACACGACTCAGTGACGGTCCTGACCGCGGATGGTACCGGAAAACTTGAAGGTCTCGAGACTTCAACGCGTGACACCTGGCGTGGCGTGGCATTAGGGGCGTCTCAGGCCGATTCTGAGTTTGGCAGCGTAGCGCTGCCCGGAATTCGACGCGAGATCTGCGGCGTGATCCGCGACAAGCCCGGCGTGGATTGCCGAGCAGATGAGGGCATGATCGGCGGCAAGCGTTACCTTGATGCAGCCTTTACACCTGAGGTTTTGCAACGTCTTCTCGGCCCCGACAGCGATGGCGCCAGCTTCATGCACATTGCGACGCATTTTAAGGTCGAGAAGTCGCTGCTGCTGTTAGGAGACGGTAGCAAACTCACGACCGGGCAGATTCTCAGCTGGACGCCGCGACTTGGTAAATATGACCTAATCGTTTTGTCCGCCTGTGATTCCGGGGTGAGTGAAGGAGCAGTCGAATCGCTCGGAGGCATGCTCCGTTCAAAGGGCGCCAAGGCCGTGCTCGCCACCCTGTGGCCGGTGGCCGACGTAGGCGCTGCACCGCTGATGGTTGAGTTCTATCGCCAGCGGGGCGAGAAGCGGGTAATAAGCAAAGCAGCCGCACTAAGAGAAGCGCAGTTGGCTATGTTGAAGGGGAACATCAAGGACGAGACTGGTACTGTCGATATGCGCCATCCTTACTTTTGGGCGCCTTACGTACTAATGGGAAACTGGTTGTGAGTGTTGCGCGGGACGTCATCCAATACAGCAATGACTTTACACTTCGGCTTGGCTATCAAATTGCTCTGCTGCTGGAAACCTGGTCAGGAAGGCCTGCAACGGCGCAGTACACGATTGAGTGCTACGTCTTGCTGGCGCGGAATCCTGTCGGCTTTCGTAATAAATGCAATTTTTTGCAAATGGCTGCGACAAAAAAACAGCTCAAGGCGGGCAGGCGGTATGGCTGATCAAGTGCGGTACTTCGATCGCGCTTTACCCCAAAATCAGTTCTACGGGGCAAATTACTGGTTTTAGGTCCGTAAATACCTAATGTGTGGTCCAGGAGGTTAGGCTGACGCTTTCTACCTAACTATGGGTAACAAAAGCTAGGGCTCGTTGGATAACACGGTGAGGCCCTTTCCAAGAGAATTAAATCTGTCGCTTAGGAGTTAAAGCTCTCACCAATCAAGTCCAGCCAAGTATCCGTGCACTCCAGCTGATGGATTTACCACGATCAATCGGCAACTGAAATTTGGCGCTGAGGGAAAATCGCGGGAAAACCGACTAGAGTCATTTTGACATCAGTTCATCCCCCAAACACAGCGGCTTCACGGAGGAAACAATGCGCATCATCTGGCAATTAGGCTTAACGATGCTGTCCGCGCTGCTACTACCCTTGGCCATGACCGCTTGTACGTCAACCAAGCGGGTCATGACCCCATATGAGCAGGCGCTGTCGGTGGATAGCAGTAATGCCGTGAAATTCCACAGCATGCTCTATTTTCCGTCCGGCACTGCGTTGCACTTTCCCGGTTACGTGGTGGCAATGGAAAAGAGTCCGCAGAAGATCATCGGCGGGCCGAAGGTCAAGAAGAACGTGGACTTCTTCCACGCCGACGCCTCCTACTTCGAGGGTGAAGAGGACACCCGCTACAACACCGTCCACCAGATCTCACGCTTTCAGACGAAAGATCCCAAGTCGATGTTCGTCTCTCACATTCTAAAGAATGGCGTTTTGATGGATGAAAGCGTACCGGGCGAGCCGTACTTGGCGAAAACCCATTGCTTCGTCTACAACGCCTATGCCGCCGACGCTCTGGCCGGGGTCCGCGAGGACTATGACCTGAAAAAGATCAACGACTGGCATGCCTGCACGACCGCGCGCAATCTGGAAGTCACCAAGCCAGCCCTCAGTGATCTGTACAAGGAGAGCGCACAGGCACTGAAGTCGCTGGAACAGAACCTCACCCAGGACCTGACTGGATCCCGGCACACCCACATCGTCATCGTGGTCATGGGCTGGAACACCGCCCAGGACGAGGCCATTCGCAATATCAACGATATCACTGGGAACATTATGGCCGCTGCGTACGAGGCTCGTGAGGCTGGGTTCAACGGTTTGGCCACCCGCCCCAAGTCCGCGGACCTCGCCAATAGCCGCTTTCGTCCCCTGGTGATCGGCGTCACCTGGCCGTCGTTCTGGTCCAATTCCTTCACAAACTTCTTCAGCTATGGGAACAAGGCCAACGATGCCGACGAGATCGGCCTGTCGTGGCTGAACATGCTGCTCAACGAGACCGTACCCAACGCCCTTGATGCCTCGAAAAGCAAAGCCAAAGTCGTCGCCATCGGCCACAGTTTCGGTGCCCGCGCCATGACCCGTGCGCTGTTCAGTTCGCCGGCGCTCGTGCCGCAGCAGAGCCTTCCGAAAAGCCGCGTGGACCTAGCGGTAGGCTTGCAAGGAGCGGTTAGCATCAATCGCTTCATGGTGGGCAAAGGCATTGAAGGCGCACCATATCGCGATTTTGCCCAGTTGAAGAACACCCATATTGCCCTCACCGCCTCGCAATACGACGGTGCTGCTGGCGGCCCAGTGTTTTGGTACGACCCCTCCGGGTCAATCAAGTCCTGGCACCTGGCTTGTGAAACTCCGGACGCGGCCATGTCTGCCACCTTCGCCTGCTTGAAAGCCACCGATACGTCCGCCTCGCCCAAAGGCCACTTCAGCCTGTGCATGACAGGTGACAGCCGTTGCTCGGCATCATCGCTGATCCAGGGCAAGGTTAGTTACATCGATGCCTCGGAAGGCATCAGCCAGTTCAACTCACCCGGCTCCGGCGGCGGCGCCCACAGCGATATCTACCGGCTACCCATGGGCCGGTTACTGTGGCGCCTTGTCGAGCAATACGCCTTGACGCCCTGAGGCCTTGTACGGGCGTACAAGCTCGCAAAAACGACGAATGGACTTGAATGTCGTTTTTGCGAGATTCACTGCAGCATACAGCGTTCACCCTCATTCCTCCGGTCTATACCTAAGGACCAAACCTATACACGTGGCGTATTGGTCAGTCCGGTCCAAAGGATTAGTCAGGTCGAACGCAGATAATTGGGTACCCGCCCAGCGCCAGCCAGCGGTAAGATGTACTAGTATTCCCTCAACATCGCTCAGGGACGATAACCATGCCACATAACTCAGAAGCTAGGATTACCACAGCGGACGCACTCACGTTGCTCCTGCACAACCAGCACGCCATATGTGCTGCCATAGAGGAGATCACCAAGTGGCTCTCAGAAAATGGTGAGGGAAGTGTTTCTGCTAACGCATTAGGGGCCATGGAAACGCTGGACACAAACGCTCAAGGCATCACAGATGCCATCATGCGGCTTCGGCAGTTGTAGGCATCATCAGCAAACGAGCCATTTAAAGCGCAAACCGGTAAACGGAGTTCCGTCAACAGGACTGTCTAGGCTCGAAGCTGGATGTTTACAGTTCAATATTCCTGAAATAAATTAATTTTTCTTGAAAATGACCGCTTCCTGTTTACACACATATCCCGATGCTCCGGATTGCATGCAGCGAATACCAAAAAGTGTTGGGCACTGTGCTGTTAATACCAATGTTTTCAGGCGGGTACTCATTGCGTTGAAACGGGCGAGAACTTCCAGTCCATCCAGTTTGGGAATGCTGATGTCGAGAATGACCAGGTCAGGCATGCATTCGCGAACCATCTGCATGGCGTCGACCCCATTATCAGTTTCGCCGACGACTTTGTAACCTTCATGTTCAAGCAACATTCTGACGGCAAGGCGGATGACCGGGTGATCGTCGACAATAAAAACGGAGTTCATAATCAAATCCCATACGAGCTCTAATAAAGCGCGCACCTTAGCTCAGATAGTTGAGGCGACGCATGAGCTGACGGACCTGCAGCGGCAATATAGGAACAATCCTACAGCTGAAGAAGAATGGGACTACGTATCAACTAGGTTTTTTATGAAGAAGGGTAAAGGTTGTTGATAGTTAGTCGAGAGGTTGGAAGTATTTAATTGTGAGTTTTGAGTTGGTTTCGGGCTGAATTTTTAGTGCATTTGTTATGCGATTTTTTACAATGAGGCCAAGGTCAACAAGTTTCTAAATTCGGATTGTTTCAGCGGTTTGATCAAGTACCCTAATAATGGCAGTCCGTGTTCGTTGGCCTTTTTTTCAAGTTCATCCAGTTCAGCGGATGTCAGGCTGCTTAACAGAATGGCCTGTCTAATCATCCCCCTGTGGCTGGCGAATTCGACCAGATCAAGCCCGCAGAGGTCGGGCAGACATTGATCGCACAAAAGAATATCAAACGGTTGCACAGCCTTGAGCATTTGTTTCAAGGCGCCATCTGCACTGTCGGTGGTGGTCAGTTGGGTGAAACCGTAACTCTCAAGCAGGTATTGAGTCGCCCGGAGTTGGAAGGGATGATCTTCCACTATCAAGATGCGCAGATCGTCTTTGAACATAGGAGTATTCACGCTTCTTCTGTCGAGCTGAAGGAAGCGAGATTATTTCGCGAGGTTACCGAATAATCGATCAGTTTGCTCAGCGCATGTTGTAGGGGGATTCGGCGAACGTTGAGCGCACTTGGGCTGTGAGAGGTAAATCAACCATTGCAGGCGGCGTAATGGCTGATTACCGGGGGCTCATCAGCGGCTCGAACGACCGGTCATCTCCAGCGCCATTTCGCTTGCATAGCTGTCGGTCATGCCGGCGATGAAGTCAATCATCCGTAGAAACGAGGCGTGCAATGAGCCGTGAGGATTGGGCGCACTGTTCCCCAACAGGTCGAGGACTCGACGACTCTTGAAGGACGGCGTTCGACCGTTGTGCTGTTCCAGTGCCGCGCCGCAGAAGGCGTTGAGCAGGATTTCCAGTGTGGTGTAGGCGCCGATCTCATGCAGGGTCTTGCGCTTGTCCTGGAAGATTTTTTTCCGCGCCATGTCCTTGGCGTTCAGTACGCAACGCTTGGCAGGGCCGTGCATGTGCTCCACCAGATCACCGGGCAGCGTGCCGGCCAGCAACGCGTCCTGTTGCTCGACAAAGGCCCGTGCTGCGGCATTGGTCAAGTGTTCAATGGCTTTGCCTCGCAGGATTGCCAGTTTGCGCCGGCGCGAATCCTGTGGACCAAGCTGGCGATAGGTTTCCGGCAGATCGTCACCCACAAGGTCCAGCAACAGGGACTCGACTTCGGCGTACTCCAGCAACTCCATTTCCAGACCGTCTTCCAGATCGATCAGCGCGTAACAGATGTCATCGGCAGCTTCCATCAGATACACGAGCGGATGGCGCGCCCAACGCTGTTCCTCGAGTTGCGGCAGGCCGAGTTTATGGGCGATTTGCTCCAGAAGCGGCAATTCGCTCTGATAGCAACCGAACTTGTGTTTCTTGTAGCCCAGAGAATCCGCGTGTTTTGCCGTCCATGGGTATTTCAGATAAGTACCCAGCGTGGCGTAGGTCAGCCGGGTGCCGCCGTCGAACTGGTGATATTCCAGCTGGGTGAGTACCCGGAAGCCTTGGGCATTGCCTTCGAAATTGAGGAAGTCATTGCGTTCGACTTCGCTCATTGCATCCAGCCAGCCACGACCGGCGGCTTGCTGGAACCAGTGGCGAATCGCGTCTTCGCCGGAATGGCCGAAGGGCGGATTGCCGATGTCATGGGCCAGGCAAGCCGATTGCACCACCATGCCCAGGTCGCTGGGCTCGCACCAGTCGGGCAGGGCGCTGCGGATGGTTTCTCCGACGCGCATGCCCAGCGAACGGCCGACGCAGCTGACTTCCAGCGAGTGGGTCAGGCGCGTGTGGATATGATCGTTGCTGGTGACCGGATGGACCTGGGTCTTACGCCCGAGGCGGCGAAACGCGCCCGAGAAAATGATCCGGTCGTGGTCTTTGTGGAAAGGACTGCGGCCGAGTTCTTCCGGGCTGTGCAGAGGCTTTCCGAGGCGTTCGCGAGTAAGCAGGGTTTGCCAATCCAAGGCGGGTTCTCTCCGTCAGGTGTTTGATTGCTTAAGCTTCCGGGTTCGCGTCCGGACCTGCAAGCGGAACTACAGCCCGGCGGCGTCGATATCGATGAGCAGCAGTCGTTCGCCGTGGTCGAAAAATTGCCCGGCGGTGAGGCAGTACTGGTTGCTGGTGGCATCGCGGTAAGTGTTGGAGAGCGTTAGCCTGCGTTCTTCCCAACCCTCTGCCAGCAGGTGATAGAAGTAGGGGCGCCATGACCAGTTGTGGCCCAGGTAGCGATTGTCGGCCTCCCAGCCGTTGTTGCGCCATTCAAGGTTGGGCGTCAGCTGCGTGCCGTGGCGGTCGCATTGGTAGAAGCGCAGCAGCCAGGGAAATGCATCCAGTTGTGGCAAGGCGCTGAGCGGCGCGCGGGCCTGTGCCCATGCTTGCAGGATGGTCATCAGCTCGCTGAGTTGCTGGCGCATGATCATCAGGCGACCGCGCTCATCCAGCTTCTGCTGAACATAGCGGTGACGCAGTTGCGCGAAGCGCTCGACAAAGGCGTCCGTGGCAAAGAAATCGACTTGGGCCCGGGCGAACAAAAAACCCTGAACGTAGCGCGAACCGCACTCCAGGGCAAAACTCAGTTGAGCCTCGGTTTCCACCCCTTCGGCGATGATCCAGCAACCGGTTTTTTCCGCCATTTGCGCCAGAGCCTTGACCACGTCGCTGCTCGGTCCACCTAACGCAGCGGCCTGGAACAGGCGCATGTCGAGTTTGAGAATGTCCGGTTGCAGCGCGAGTACGCGATCAAGTTGAGAGTATCCGGCACCGAAGTCATCGATGGCGATCCTCGCGCCGGCCAATCTGTACCGTGCCACGACGTCGGCCAGGCGCTGAATATCGCCTCCCAATTCGGTGATCTCGAAGACAATGCGTTGCGGATCGACGTTGTGCCTGCTCAATTGCTTGAGGCTCGGTAGAGCCTGGCCCGGCCGCAAGCGGTTGATCCAGCGTGGCGATATGTTCAGGCTCAGAAACCAGTCCGAGTCCGCTTCATGTAGACGGCTCAGCGCGTTATCGCGGATCTGGCGATCCAGGCGACGCAGCGCGATGGCGGGCGTTCGCGGGTCGGCGAACAGCGGCCCCACCGAGGTCAGTTGACCGTCGGCCTGGCGCAATCTTCCCAGTGCCTCGACACCAGCGATACGGCCGGTGGCGGTATCGATGAATGGCTGAAAACAGGCGAGCGGTTGCCCGTCGATCACGGGGCCTCCTTGGTCAGGTCTTGTTATTGGATAAAACCTGTTCACCGGGTAGGCACGCAGGATTGAACCCCTCGATAAAGAGGTTCAATCCCGATGTTGCAAGAATGCAGCCAGATAACGGCCTTAGTGGTGACGCGAAGAGCCTTGCATGACCAGCTTGATCAATGGCCCCAGCGTGGCGCCCAGACGAACCAGTCGAGTGAGGCTGCTGACGCCACCGCTCTTGGCGCCCTTACCCGTCAGAAAGCCCAGCAAGGTCACGGCGGCCACGCCCCAGAGCGGTGCGTGCTTGATGCCGAAACCATCCTGCAGGTTTTGCGTCATCCCGCGCACGCGCTGCAAAGGTTGCAGCAATTGTGCGGATTCATGTCGGATTTCCTGACGATGCATTTCCATGCGCAGGCGGATCAGTGCCTTGCGCATTTCGGTGCGCGAGCTGTTGTGAGGCAGTTCAGGCAGGCTCATGGCAGCAGACGCTCCCGATCGTTGGCCAACTCTTCCAGGGTGCCGTGGAAGGGCGACGATTCATCGAAAATCGCCGCTCTCAAGCGCATCGCACAGAAAATGGCCGCAAGAGTGTAGAAAACACAGAGCCCGATGATGGCCGCCAGACGGTAGGTGTCCCAAAACAGGATCAACACCAGCGTCGACAACCCCACCAGCAACAGCAAGGCAAAAACCAGCGCCAGGCCTGCGAATAGCAACAGGCTTACCGTGCGGGCTTTTTGTTCCTGCAATTCGATGCCGAACAGTTCGACATGGCTGTGCAACAGTCCAAGAAAAGCGGCACCCAGGCGCCGCGGTGAGGAGCTTGGGCCCGTCGCGGACGAGCCGGATTCGCCGATCGCCATATCAGCGCCGAGTGGCCAGCAAGCCAAGCAGGAAACCCACGCCGGCCGCGATCCCGACCGATTGCCATGGGTTGGCCTGGACGTAGTCTTCGGTGGCGGTAACGGCGGCCTTGCTGCGTTCGCGCAAGGAGTCTTCGGTCAACTTCAAGGTTTCGCGCGCACGCAGCAGACTGTCGTGGATTTGCTCGCGCAACTCATCAGCCTGATCGCCGGCCAACGTTGCGGTGTGTTCCAGCAAGCGTTCGGTGTCGCTGACCAGAGTCTGAAAATCATTCATCAGGATTTCTTGAGCAGTCTTTGCCTTGATGCTGGCCATGGGTGGATCTCCGTAAGTGGCTTCTGAAGCGTTCGAGTATGAGCCTTGCGCGAAGGTTCAGTACAAATGACTGGTACAACTTTTGCTATGTCGTGGTGCGTCTGCCTGTGCCGTTGCGCTGTTGCTGGGCAGGATTCGAGCAAAACCTTATCTCAAATAATGAAAACTCGCGCAAAGGTTCCAACCTTGTGCGCCAAAGTGGCTCATCGGGATCAATCTGCTGATCCCGGCAAGTCGCAACTTGGTGCATGAATTGTCTGCGCGAACTGCTTTGGTGCTTTTTTAGCCTTCAGGTCTGCCCACCCCATGGAAAATCTGCAAAGCGCTGTGGACAGTCTGGTCCATAGCTCCAATACGTTGTTCATTCTGATCGGCGCGGTCATGGTGCTGGCGATGCACGCCGGTTTCGCCTTTCTTGAAGTCGGCACGGTTCGACAAAAGAACCAGGTCAATGCCTTGTCGAAGATTCTCAGCGACTTCGCCATTTCGACCCTGGCCTACTTCTTTATAGGCTATTGGATTTCCTATGGGGTGACCTTCATGCAACCGGCGGCTGTGATCAATGCTGATCATGGCTATGGGCTGGTGAAGTTTTTCTTTCTGCTGACCTTTGCTGCGGCGATACCCGCGATCATTTCCGGCGGCATCGCCGAGCGTGCCCGGTTTGTCCCGCAGTTGTGCGCGACGGCACTGATCGTGGCATTCATCTATCCGTTCTTCGAGGGCATGATCTGGAACGGCAACTTTGGCCTGCAAGCCTGGTTGCTGGAGCACTTTGGCGCCAGCTTCCATGATTTCGCCGGCTCGGTGGTGGTTCACGCCATGGGCGGTTGGCTGGCTCTGGCGGCGGTGTTGTTGCTCGGGCCGCGCAATGGTCGTTATCGCGAAGGGCGACTGGTGGCGTTCGCGCCGTCGAGCATTCCCTTTTTGGCGCTGGGGTCGTGGATCCTGATCGTTGGCTGGTTCGGTTTCAACGTGATGAGCGCGCAAACCCTGCAAGGTGTCAGCGGGCTGGTGGCGGTGAACTCGTTGATGGCCATGGTCGGCGGTACCGTGGCGGCGCTGATCGTCGGGCGCAATGACCCGGGTTTTCTGCATAACGGCCCGCTGGCCGGGCTGGTGGCGATCTGCGCCGGTTCCGATCTGATGCATCCGGTAGGCGCGCTGATCACTGGCGTCATCGCCGGCGCATTGTTTGTCTGGTGCTTCACTGCGGCTCAAGTCAAATGGCGCATCGACGATGTGCTGGGAGTTTGGCCGTTACATGGTTTGTGTGGCGTCTGGGGCGGAATCGCCTGCGGCATTTTCGGCCAAAGCGCGTGGGGTGGGCTGGGCGGCGTGAGTCTGATCAGCCAGTTGATC
>NZ_JBBWCB010000124.1:0-15610 GCF_039888995.1 Pseudomonas rossensis
CCAAGGCAGCATGAGCGCCTTCATCACTGGGGCTGAACTCATGCGACGACTGCCTTCTCTGGCCGCACTCAGAACCTTCGAATGCGCCGCCCGTCACGCCCATTTCGGCCGGGCAGCGGCGGAGTTGTGCGTCACCGACAGCGCGGTCAGCCACCAGATTCGCCAGCTCGAAGAGCAATTGGGCGTGACGTTGTTCATCCGCGAAGGCCGGCAAATTCGCCCGACCATGGCCGCCGGGCGCCTGATGCAAAGCTTGCAGCAGGCCTTCGAACTGATCGGCGATGCCTGTGATGAACTGCGTGACCCGTCATCGCTGGCGGTGTTGCGCCTGGCGGTAACTGCCGAGCTGGCGCAAAAGTGGTTGATGAGTCGCCTGACGGATTTCTACGCGCGCTATCCGCACATCACCTTGCACCTCTACGAACAACCGATCGATGCCACGGCGCCGGACGAAGACATCGACCTTGCGATCACTTACGGTACCGGCCCGGTGGACAGCAGCGCGTACTTCGTCAGGCCATTGCCGGCATTGCAGTTCTTCCCGGTGTGCAGCCCCGGCCTGTTCAACCAGGGCACCTTGAAAACCCCAAAGGATCTGGCGCGTCACTGCCTGCTGCACGACGATCAGGACGGCAAGACCTGGACCGCCTGGCTCACCAGCCATGCCGGTGATCAGCGCCCCGAACGGCAGCTGTATTTCGCCCACGCCGGTTTGGCGCTGGAAGCGGCGGCTCAAGGCCAGGGTGTGGCCATGGGCGATAACTTGACCGCGCAGGAGGATTTGCTCAGCGGTCGTCTGGTCCGGCCGTTCACTTCAAGCATGACGGCACTCGGCCAATACGCGCTGGTGTGTGAGCGGGTGCGGCTGGAGCGTCCCGCAGTGGCGCAGATGCTGGAATGGTTCAATGATCAGCTGATCGATTGATGAGTTGAATTCAAGTATTCCGAAATAATCATCGTTGGCGAGGAGGGCGCCGGCGACCGTAGCCTGTGGTCATTCCAATCCCCGCTGATGAGGTTTGACCATGGCACGTTTGCTCGACTCCACCCCCAAACTCGATGGTTTCCGTTTGCCCGGCGAGTTCGAAACCAAGTCCGGTTGCTGGCTCGGCTGGCCGGAGCGCACCGACGTCTGGCGCAATGGCGCCAAGCCTGCGCAGAAAGTCTGGGTGCAAATCGTCACCGCCATCTCCCGCAGCGAACCGGTCACCGTGTGCGCCTCCGCCGCGCAGTTCGCCACCGCTCGCCGCCAATTGCCGGCTCAAGTACGGGTGGTGGAAATGACCTGCAACGACACCTGGTTCCGCGACAGTGGCCCGTGCTTTGTGGTCAACGACGACAGCGGTGAGGTACGCGGCGTGGATTTCGAGTTCAACGCATACGGCGGCCTCGACGGCGGCTTGTACTACCCGTGGGATAAGGACGATCAGATCGCCAGCAAAATCCTCGAAATCGAACGGTTCGACCGCTACCGCGCGCCGCTGATTGCTGAACTGGGCGGTATCCAGAGCGACGGCCAGGGCAGCATTCTGACCACCGAGCAATGCCTGCTCAACCGCAATCGCAACCAGCACCTGGGCAAGGACGAAGTCACCCGGCGATTGACCGATTACCTCGGCGCCGAGCAAATCATCTGGCTGCCACGTGGCTGCAAATTCGACGAAACCGACGGCCATGTCGATGATCTCGCCTGCTTCGTGCGCCCCGGTGAAGTGGTGCTGCAATGGACCGACAATCGCGATGACCCGCAATGGGAAATCTACCAGGAGGCCTACGACATTCTGCGCAGCACCCGCGACAGCCGTGGCCGCGAGCTGAAAGTGCACAAGCTGCCGCAACCGGATGTGCTGGAATGGACCGCCGAGGAAGCCGAAGGCCTGGATCAGCAAGACAGCACTCTCACCCGTCAGGCCGGGACGAAAATCTGCGCCTCGTATATCAACTATTACGCCGGCAATTCCTCGATCGTGGTGCCTTTGTTTGGTGATCGCAACGATCAGGCCGCACAGGCGACCCTCGCCGAACTGTTCCCGCAACACAAAATCGTCGGTATCGAAAACTCCAGGGAAATCCTCCTCGGCGGCGGTAACGTCGCGTGCATCACCATGCCGCAGTACGCAGGCAATGCCTGCAACAAAAAGGGAGTCTGATCATGGGCCTGCACAAACTGACTCAAGCATTACTGCTGGTGCTCGCACCCCTGTGTGTGCAGGCCGCCGACACCGCCAAACCGGTGGTCAATCTGTACATCTGGGGCGAGTACCTGGCCCCGGACACCCTGAGCAATTTCGAGAAGAAAACCGGCATTCACGTGGTGGCCGACCACTTCGACTCCCTGGAAACCGTCGAGACCAAACTGCTCACCGGCCGTAGCGGCTATGACCTGGTGCTGACCGCGGGGCAGCATTTATCCCGGGCGATCCAGAGCGGTGCGATTCAAACCCTGAACCCGCAACAACTGCCGCATTTTGCCGGCGTGGGTGACGAGTTCCGCCAGCACATGGCGGTGTTCGATCCGGGCAATCGCTACGCCGGGATCTACGCCTGGGGCACCACTGGCGTCGGCTATCAGGAAGAGGCGATCAAGCAGCGCCTGCCCGACGCACCAAGGGACAGTTGGGCCATGCTGTTCGACCCGGCGGTGGTGTCGAAATTTGCCGATTGCGGGGTGAGTTTGCTCAACGATCCCAACGAAGTTTTCGCCGCGGTCATGAAGTACATGGGGCTGGACATCAACCGTCAGAACCTCGATGACCTGAAACGGGCCGAGCAGCAACTGGCCAAGATTCGGCCCTACATCCGCTACTTTGACAACGACCTGAACATCAGCGACCTCGCCAACGGAAACACCTGCGTCGCCATGTCGTGGAACGGCAACGTGGCCATCGCCGCCGGACAGGCCGACGCTGCGAACAAGCCGTTCAAGCTGAGTTATCGGATACCGAAGGAGGGCACGTTGATCTGGTTTGACGCGATGGTCATTCCCAAGGATGCGCCGCACCCGCAGGCAGGACTGGCGTTGATGGATTATCTGATGACGCCGGAGGTGATTGCGCCAATCACGGATACCATCCATTACGCCAATGCGATTACGGCGGCGGACGGGTTGATTGATCCTGCGATTCGCAATGATCCGGGGACGTATCCGTCGGCCGAGGTGAGGGCTTCGTTGTATAGCAAGAATGACAATGGCAAGGCGTTTAACCGGGCGTTGATTCGGGCGTTCAGTCGTTTGAAGTCGGGGTTATGACTGGAACAGGCAGCTTTGGAACACGCCACAAATACCACGCCGCCACCGTCCGAAACGGACGCCACCCCAGCCCGATCTCAATCATCTGCTTGCGATTGGGCTGTACCTCCAACCCCTTCATCCGCCGATATCCCTCTCGCACCCCGAAATCATCGGCCGGCAAAATATCCGGCCGTTCCAGGCTGTAGATCAGCAACATCTCAACCGTCCAGCGCCCAACCCCACGCAGGGTGATCAAGCGTTCGATCAACGCTTCATCATCCATCGCCACTGCCTCAGCGTAATCCGGCACCACACCGTCCAGCGCCGCTTGGGCAATGCCCTGAATGGTCGCGATCTTGCTGGCGGAAAACCCGCAACTGCGCAGTTGATCGAACTCAGTCGCGACTATCTGTTCAGGCCTCGGGAATGCGCCCGTCCCAAACAACGCCAGCAACCGACCGACAATCGCATCCCCGGCCTTCGCATGCAGTTGCTGGTAGGCAATCGCCCGCACCAGCGACTCATAAGGATCGCGAGCCGCATGGGGCTGATGCAGGCAAGGGCCGATGGCGGCGATGTGGCGGCGCCAGTCCTCATCGATGGACGATAGAAACTCGGTGGCGGGCAGATAGGCGTCGGGCATGGGGTCAAGCTTTCCCGGACGGCGCCAACAGGGCGTTCACTTCGCCATAGGTGAAGGCCTTGAGATCACGGCTGTCGAGTGTCCCTGTTTCCAGAAAGCTCTTGGCCAGTGCGCTCATGGCGCCATAAAGAAACTCGGCGATGCGTGAACCCGCGCTCAAACGGCGTACGCCGAGGGCTTTCAGCTCTTCGGGCGATGGCAATCCGGGGAGCCCGAGCACGTTCACCGGCAGCGTGGTGCCCTGGCAGAGCGCAGCGATCTCGTACTCGGCGGTGACGCCAGCCGCGAACAAACCATCGGCACCGGCCGCCTGATACAGCGCGGCGCGCTTGAGCGTCTCGGCCACGCGATCTTCGGCGGGCACCAGGCTCTTGAGGTACACATCGGTGCGGGCATTGATGAACAGCTTCACATTTCGGCGACTGGCAACCTGCCGAGCGATTTCGATCTTGCGCACCAGCAACTCTGGCGGGGACGCACCGTCCTCGATATTGATCCCGACGGCCCCGGCGGCAATCACCGCATCGATGAGGTCGGCCACCCGCGTCAGGTCATCGGAATAGCCGGCTTCGATGTCCACGGTCAGCGGCACCGAGATCACCCGGGCAATGGACTCGACCGTTGATATCAGGCGCTCAAGGGGCAGGGCATTGCCATCCGGATAACCGTGAGCCCAGGCCACCGCCGCGCTGCTCGTGGCAACGGCTTTGCTGCCCAGTTGCTCCACGATTCGCGCGCCAGCGGCATCGCCGACGTTGGTGAGAATCAGCAGGCCATCCTGGTGAAACTGGTGAAATTGATTGTCGAGCGTGTCCATCGAATGTCCTTCCTTATGACTTTTTGAGAAGCCTGCAAGTAATCAGAATGCGAGTGGTTGCGTGATTTGCACTGCCGCTTTTTCCAGCCTTAGCAAGAACGCCTTGCGTGGTTGTCCTCCACCATAGCCGGTCAGCGAGCCGTCCGCGCCGATCACTCGGTGACAGGGCACAACAATTGAAAGACGGTTATGCCCGTTGGCCAGGCCCACGGCGCGACTGGCGCCGGGCTTGCCCAATAACGCCGCAATGGCGCCGTAGGTGCTGGTCTGGCCGTAGGGGATCTTCGCCAGTTCGGCCCAGACTTGTCGGGCGAAATCGCTGCCAGGCAAGTGTAGTGGAACGTTGAACTCAGTGAGTTTGCCGGCGAAGTACTGCGTCAGTTCGGCTTCAATCTGCTGCAAATGCGCGTTATGCCCTGGCGCGACGGCATAGCCGTATCGATTCTGCAATTCTTCGACTTCCTTGGTCAGCGCTGGCCGATCAAGAAACTCCAGCAGCACCAGCCCGCGTCGTTCGGCCATGGCGATCATCGGCCCCAGCGGGGTGGTCAAGCGAGTGAACAGCAGCGGCTCGCTGTTGGCGGCGCGGCCGGGCGTGATGTTGAAGGACTTTTGAAACGCATCGCGAAACCCGCTCAGGGATTCGTAACCCGAGTCGAACGCCGCATTGTCGATGGAGTCGCCCTGTTTGATCCCGCCCAACGCCATGCCGAGGCGTCGGGTGCGCAGCCAGGCGTGAAAGGTCATGCCGAAATGCTGCTTGAACCAGCGGCGCAGTTTCAGCGGTTCGATGCCCTCGGCCAGCAGTCGGGTATCGGTCCAGCGCTGCTCGGAGTCGGCATCCACCGATTTGAGCAGCTTCTGCACCCAGTCCGGGGCGATGGCCGCCGCGTCCAGTGGTTTGCAGCGCAGACAGGCGCGATAGCCCGCGGACATGCACTCATCGGCATGGGCGAAGAACTCGACGTTCTCCGGTTTCGGTTTGCGGGCCGTGCAACTGGGGCGACAGAAGATGCCGGTGGTTTTGACCGCGGTAAAGAACACCCCCTCGTAGGCGGTGTCTCGTTCGAGCATGGCGCGAACCATCTCGGCGTGGGGCGGAAGCAAAGCGTTTTGTAGGTTCATGGAGTGAGCATAAGACGCGTCGCCCAACGCCTCCACCGGAAAATCGACAGAGAATTCCAGTCATTCGTCATGAAGGCTGCCTAATGGTTATGTCGGTGATGGATGTCCGGAAAATGTGGATGACTGTGGCGCAGCGGCGTGTGTTCATGTTCGTGACTGTGAGGCTCGGTTCCGTCCCACTGAAACGAATGCTCATGTTGATGATGCTCGTCATGCACATGGCGATGAGCATGCTTGAGCGCCTCATGTTGATGCTCGTGGGCATGACGTTCCTTGAGGTGAATCCATACCCCAAGGCCCATCAACAGCGAAGCGGCCCAAAATGTCAGCGTGACGGGTTCATCCAGCAGCAGGATGGCGATTGCCGCGCCGAGGAAAGGTGCCGTGGAAAAGTAGGCGCCGGTACGCGCAGTGCCCAGGCCTCGGAGTGCCAGAACGAACAACACCAGGCTGATGCCATACCCCAGGAAACCGACGATCAACGTAGGCCCCAGCACCGTCATGTGCGGCAGTTTTGCGCCGAGCAACAGCGCCAGAGCGCAGTTCACCGACCCGGCGACCAACCCCTTGATGCCGGCAATAAACAGCGCATCCGAGGCCGATACCTTGCGCGTCAGGTTGTTATCGATCGCCCAGCACACGCAGGCCAGTGCTACCGCCAACGGTCCGATCCAGCCCTGTGACTGCGCCGGGTTCTGGGGCCACGCAAGCAGTAAGCCACCTGCGACGATTGCCAGCATTCCGGCGACGATGCGCCGGTCAGCGTTCTCCTTGAATACCACCCAGGCCAGGACGGCGGTCAATACCGATTCGAGGTTGAGCATCAGCGAGGCCGTGGCGCCGGCGGTCAGGGTCAAACCGAACATCAGCGCCACCGGCCCGAGCACGCCGCCAAAAGCGATGGCACCGATCAGCCATGGCCACTCCGACGATTTCAGGCCGCTGGGCTGCCAGCCTCGGTCGCGCAAAAGTCTGACGAGCGTCAGGCCCAGACCGCTGCCCAGGTACAACAACCCGGCCAAAAGGATCGGCGAAAGGTTCAAGCCCAGCAACTTGGCCAATGGCGTACTCGCGCCAAAAAGAGCGGCAGCACCAAGGGCGTAGACAACGTTCAGGTTCATTCAAGGCTCGTTGGGTATTGATACGGGATCAAACGCAGTTTGAACCTGCGTTGCGTCGAGTCAATCCATAACCTCAGGCCCGGCGCGCCATCAGCAACACCGAAGCGGCCGCCGACAACAATCCCGCGCAGCAACGATTGAATAGCCGCTTGCCCCGGGGTTCGGCGAACCAGCGCCGCATATGCAGGCCCATGTAGGCGTAGGCACCGATGGCGATCCATTCCAGCACCAGGAACAACGCGCCCAACACGGCGAATTGCGGCGATACGGCTTGGGTCGAGTCGACGAATTGGGGCAGGAACGCGGTGAAGATCAGGATCGCTTTCGGATTACCGGCCGCCACCAGGAACTCCTGCCGCGCCAACGCCAACATCCCCACCGGCGCGCCCGCCTCCACGTTTTCCGCCCCGGAATCGGCGCGCCACAATTGCCAGGCGAGGTAGAGCAGATACGCCGCCCCCAGAATCTTGATCCCGTAGAACAACAACTCCGACGTTTGCAGCACCACCGCCAGCCCCGCCGACGCGAGGGCGATCATGCCGGCGAACGCGAGCAGTCGACCGATCCCGGCGACACAGGCGATGCGATAGCCGTAGCGGGTCGAGTTGCTGACCGACAACAGGTTGTTCGGCCCGGGCGCCATGTTCAGGGCGAAGCAGGCCGGAAGAAAGAGGGTGAGGGTGGCGAGGTCCATGGCGGGGTTCCAAAAGCAGGAACGGTATTTTTATCACAGGCGTGGGGTGGCTTGGCCCATACAGTGGTGGACATCGGTCGCGGTACAGCTGAGGGGTGTTTTGTTCAATACAGCCATCAGGTCGCTCTTTACCTTGAGGCCTCGTTCAACTTAATTGAAGAAGGTCTGTGATGAGTCTGATTATCTCGATGGCGGCGTTTGCACTGGTGGCCTCGATAACCCCAGGGCCGGTGAATATCGTGGCGTTGAGTTCCGGCGCGCAATTTGGTTTTCGCGCCAGTCAACGGCATGTGGCCGGGGCGACGCTGGGTTTCGTCGTGTTGTTGGTGTTGATGGGATTAGGCCTGCATGAAGTGTTGCAGCGATGGCCAGCGCTGACGCAGGTGGTGCAATGGGCGGGTGTGGCGTTCCTGTTGTACATGGCCTTCAAGTTGGCCGCCGACAATGGGCATCTGGATGCGAAGGAGTCAGGCCGTGCGCCGTCGATGTTGTACGGCGCGGTCATGCAATGGCTCAACCCGAAAGCCTGGCTGGCCTGTGTGGCGGGCATGGGCGCTTTTGTTGCGGATGGCGAGGCGCGGCTGGTCTGGCAGTTTGCGGCGGTGTATCTGGTGATTTGCTACGTGTCGGTCGGCTGTTGGGTCTATGCCGGGACGTTTTTGCGCGGGTATTTGAGCAACGCCAAAGGCATGCGGTTGTTTAACCGAAGCATGGCGTTGCTCTTGGTGGTGTGCGCGGGATATTTGATCCGGGCTTAGGCGCTGCGCATCAACCCAGACCGCTCAGTGCATTTTCTACCGGTAGCGGCAGGGCGTTGAACCGATTGGCTCGCAGTTCCGTGATGGCATAGATGGCGCGCGCCGTGCGGCCATTTCCGTCGACAAAACTGTGGTAGCCCAGGAATGCACCCAGCATCTGTTTACCGAAGTGCTCATGAGCCGAATCCAGGGCTGCCAGGTGTTTTTCCAGCATCGCTGCGCCCGAAACGTTGGACGGGTAACGCGCTTGAGCAGTAGGGCTGCGCAAGGCATCTGTAGCTTCGGGTACCAGACGCCGATGCAGTTCTTTGTAAACGGCAGGGTCGGTCAGGGACTTGCCATTACCGCTGAACTCGCGAAGCAAGGTCCTGATGTTATCGACTTCGTTTCGAGAGCTCGACGCTTTGAGAATCCAGGCAGCGGCTCGATCAGCGTTGTCGGTCAAGCGGCCCGGGTTAAAGGACACATCGTCGAGAAAGCCGCTGTAGGGTGCTTTGCCAAGGTCCGAAGCGAGCAATGTTTTTTGATGTTGATTCATGGCCGTCAGGTTTTTGTACTCCACCCCCAGAAGGTCGTAGAACAGCTCCGGCAGTGTCGTGTGATCCTTGAACTGTCGCAGGTTATCCAGGGAAAACTTTTGCGCTTGCTGGCGTATCAACGAATCGACAACGTCCGAACCCAGGACCTTCTTCAGCGATTGAGCGGTGTCAGACTGGCGTGCGAGGTCGGTCAACGAGCCTTCAAACAAATGCTGAAGCTCCGTTTGGGGAACGTTCTTGAGCAACTTTGCATCATCGGCTTGCAGGTGCTTGAGCACATGTTCAGCGGTTTCGAGCCCATCGCTTTTAAACAGCGCCCGCGCATGCGCTACGGTGTCGAGGCTCATGCGGATCCGCGCGGCCGCACCGGTGTGGTCGAGGGCGCGCAGCAGGTTGTAGGAATGGGCGCCTGTCAGGCGATACAGCTGCACCCTGACGATATGCGCCGCAGCGGCAGTATGGCCGGCGAGTTTTATCGCGCCTCTGCCAATCAGTTTTACACCGCCCTTGATCAGGGTCGGTATTCCATCCAGCGGGTTCAACAGGGAAACGACGGTGCGCGTGCCAATCCGGGACGCGGACAACAATTTTGTGGCCAATGACGCGCTCTTTCCAACGGCCTTGCCCACCTGTGCCGGCACGCTGGCAAAGACAAAGGCAACAGCCGCCGCGTCCATCACGCAACTGGCGATCGCGTCCCGCTGCCTGGCCGGAACACCGGAAGACAAACCCTCGATGCATTCCTTGAACGGAATGATCAAATTCAACAGCGTATTAAAGATGACATCGAACTTTTCCGCCGCCAGTTCCTGTTCCGTGCTGTCACGGCCCATGTCCGCCAGTTCACTTTCGGTCAGGAAGGGATGCTGCTCAGCGATCAGGTCGCTGATGGCTTTTATGCGCTCGGCGTTGAAGTAAGCCAACGGTTTACTGGAGTGGGTCGGGTGCGATGCACTGTCGAATTCACCTATCTTGCGCACGAATACCGAAGACGTCGTATCACTGCGCGGCGCAGCGTTTTTAAAGTAGGCATCCAGATCCAGTGGCGCATCCAGAAGGCCGTTGTCTTTGACAAAGTTGCCCCGTGTGCCGTCCTGTTCATAAGTAAACAAGTATTGACCGA
This sequence comes from Pseudomonas rossensis, assembly GCF_039888995.1. NCBI lineage: Bacteria > Pseudomonadati > Pseudomonadota > Gammaproteobacteria > Pseudomonadales > Pseudomonadaceae > Pseudomonas > Pseudomonas rossensis. The sequence continues at coordinate 10,053 of NZ_JBBWCB010000124.1, forward strand.
CTTTCTCCCTGAGTTCCGGCGTGCTCCGGCATTCAGAGCGCAACGGGAACAGTTCGAAGCAGCGAACCAGCGTGCCTTGATATTCCGCACAAATAATCACGCCGTAACGGCCCGTTCGCTCCCGTGTCGCCTCGGGTATTGATCCTATGTAAATATGCTGTTTGTAGGCTTCTACACGGTAGATAGCCAATCGCCCATGTTCGATAAATCTTTTGTCGGATTTCTCCAACTGTGAAAACACATAGCGAATCGTGGTCGACAGGCCGGATATCAGTTGGTTGTAGTGATTGTGCACGGCTGTTTCATATAGGTCGGCAACCGGGTACAGCTGCTTGAGCCTGGGAAATTCCTGATAAATATCGCGGCCCCTGATACGCCCCCAGTCTTGCGTGTGAAGTTGGTCGCTCATGTACAAGTCCAACACTGAAACTTTGCGTCCGCTACCACCACCGGAGCCCCGGTGTTTGACCAGCCGTTCATGAGGGTCGCAGGCCGGTACGTACGATGTCAGCTCTTTCAATGCGAGGGCTTTGCGCCGGGGAATTGGCTTGTTGATCGCGTCAAGCGCGGTAGACAGCGTCTCGACATGCTCGTTATAGGCCTCGATGCCTTTATTGATCGTTTCGAGGCTCAGGTTGCCGTCAGCGTCGCGTTGGATCAGTCCATTCATCAATGCCCACGTAACGACCGGGTCAATCCCCGCCGTGGCGTGCAAATCGTTGAGTTGCGGGGTGAGCCCCGAGATCGGGCTAAAGCCCAGCAAGTGTTCATAGGTCATGCGCCGGGAGCAGCCGGGAACAATGCTTTCGGCCAGGCCCACGGCTTGGCAGAGGATGACCCAGCCCGGGGTTCCGACCTTCAACGACGCGGGTAGTTCGCGCACCAGATACTCCGGTGCCATACCCGCCAATGCCAGTTCGGCCACCAGGGGGGCGATGAGTTTATCGAGCTTGAAGCGCTGAATCAGATGCGCTTCCAGGTCGTTGCGGACATCGCAAGGCCGGCGCTGAACCTGGGCTGAGGAGTAAAGGTTGAACCCTGCAAACGTCGTGTTGGCCGTGTCTACCTCGGGATCGAGATCCAGCAGCATGGCGGCGATCAGCAACTGATCGACAAATTGTTTCGACGCCTTGGGGCCTGACTCGTCGGTGAACCAACCCAGCGCATCAATGTAGTTTTGCCCGGTTTCATCCAGCAGGCGCGCGTCGCTGATCAGCCGTTGCAAGCGGTACTCGAGGCCCTGCGGCTGCTTGTCCGATCCTGCGTTTTCCATCACCAGCGATGCGCCAAAGTATTCGGCCAACGGCATTTCGTTGCCGGTCAGTTGCGCGGTGATGTCACGAATAATCGCGCGTTTGCTCTTGGTTAACTCGAAGGGCGAATCCTCTGGAGCGTCCAGCAGCTCCCAGTAGTTACCCGTGTCCGGCAGGTCCGGAATAACGGCGAAGTTGAGCAGGTCAATCAGCGCTTTGGTACTTTCTTCATTGGTGGGCAGTGGCAAGTTGTGAAAACGCAGCCATTGGCCAACGGCAATTCGATCATTGGAAGATATGAAGCCGCCCATGAGTCTGGCCATCTTTGCCAGTAACGCCAGATTCTGTTTGAACTCGGCAACGCCGGTAATATGAGAGGTGATGTCGACGCGCGCGAAGAAGCGGTTGGTGGCCTGTTCAGCTAAATCGCCAGAGCGACCGAAAGAGCTGATGTCTTCCCGGACGTAATAAAGACGGCCTTCTTGGTCGACATGGAAAGTGGCGTGTTCGCGGATAAATTGTTCGGCGCGGATGTTCATGAAGTCGGGCTGTCGAATCATTCGCGACAAAAGAAAGGCGCTGCTGTGATGAACTTCATGGAAGGCGGAGTTGGGCACGCAGGAAACGGCCAGTCGATCCCACGGCCACGCCAAGGCCTGGTGAAATAACTCATCCCCCATGGCGTTGGTGAGCGCTTCGGTAATCGCCATTCGTTGGCGTTCATCGCCGGAAGTCAGGTTGGCCTGTTCTTGCAATTGCATGATTTAAGTTCCATCTTCGAGTGAGTGAGTAAGTTTCCTGGTTGGCGGGAACTTACCCATTACGCTAATTGAACTGATGCACGTTGTTGTTTTAGCTATATGTCCATATATGTATAAAACAGACGTGGGGTGAGCAAGGTGTCGGGTGGCGTGCCAAATACCTTAGGGGGGCGATGTGTTGCAGTATGTATATGCGAAAGTTTGCCACGGGTTCTTTTATTGATGACGGCTGATGTCAACTCCGATATTGCCCCGGTGTCGCCGCCAAATGCTGTTTAAATACCCGTTGAAAATGCGCCTGATCGGCAAACCCGGCTTCAAGTGCCACATCGGCAATCAATTTGCCGCTACGCAACCGCTCCCGGGCGAACTGGATTCGCTGGTTGAGCACAAACGCGTGGGGCGTCATGCCGTAATGCTGTTTGAACGCACGGATCAAGTAGGACGGCGATAGCTGAGCCGCCTCGCAAATGTCTTCGAGCTTGAGCATTTGCGTGCAGTTGTCGCGGATGTAATCGGCCGCCCGTTCCAGTTTGAAATTGGGCTCGCGCAGCGGTTGATCAATCGGATTGAGCCGCTGCTGCACGTCGGTGAAAAACTCCACGGCCGCGCTTTGCTTGCGCAACACGTCTTGCTGCGCATCGACCAGCACGTCGTACAAACCCTTCAGGCCGACAAACAGGTCGCTGTCGTGAGTGTGGGTGATGGAAAATCGGCGAAACGCCAAGTCCTGGCTGAAACCGAACTGGTGCTGCAAATCGGTCAGCCAGGGTGTCTCGACGTACAGCATCAGGTACGACCACGGCTGGTCATCGATGGGATTGCAGGCGTGGACATCACCGGGGTTCATCAGCACCACGGTGCCGGCACTGACCTGAAACTCCGATTGCTCGTGGAGGTAGGTACTGCGCCCGGCCGTGATCGCACCGATGGAAAAGTGCTCGTGAGAATGCCGGGTGTAGCAGACCTCGCGGCCGTCGGCGATGGAGCGGGCTTCGATGAAGGGCAGGGCGTCGTCGCGCCAGAAGCGCGGGGCTTTGTCAGCGTCTTTGGCAGCGGCGGGCTTCATGGTCAGCGTCCTCGGCAGGTCAGCGTCGAAGTGTATTAGCTCTCGCCGTTAAAGGCTCGTTGCAGCGCTGCGATGTCGAGTTTTTTCATCTGCAACATCGCCGCCATGGCGCGTTGTGATTTTGCCGTGTCAGGGTCTTTCATCATGTCCATCAGGACCACCGGTACGATCTGCCAGGACACGCCGAATTTGTCCTTGAGCCAGCCGCATTGCTGGGCCTCAACGGGTCCGCCCGCGGACAGACGCCCCCAGAAGTGGTCGACTTCTTCCTGAGTATGGCAATTGACCTGAAATGAAACCGCTTCATTGAACGTGAAGATGGGACCGCCGTTGAGGCCGGTAAAACTCTGTCCGTCCAGTTCGAAACTGACCGTCATCACCGAGCCTTCGGGCCTGCCGTGAATCTCCTGACCGGCCTTGCCGTAGTGGGTGGTGGCGCTGATTTTCGAATGATCGAAGATCGCACAGTAGAGCTTCGCGGCCTCCTCGGCCTGATTGTCAAACCACAGGCAGGGCGTGAGTTTTTGAACGCGGTGCATGGTGTCGCTCCTCTACGGATTACTCAGGCTGGACTTTCAGCGTAGTCAGCCTGCAGTCGATTGGCTGGACCGTAGATCGACAAGTGGGTCTGTAGATTTGCATTCGCTGGAGTCGATATGATGCATGCGATGACCATCATCGGGCCGACCTTGCTCAAAATCGGCTACGTGATGCGTCTTCTGGCGCAGCATCGGCTGGGTAAAAATCTGGTCGGCGCTGTGGCCTGAAGGCGACGGCTCAGCGACGGCCCAGCCCTCCTTTTTCAGCGATCCACCGGGTGGCCAAATCAATAAAGGCCCGCAGTTTTGGCGGTGTCTGGGTGCGGCTGGGGAAGTACAGGTACAACGCCGAGCTGAGTGGCACAAAGGGTTGCAGCACCCTTTCCAGACGTCCATCCGCCAACTCGTCGGCTATCTCCAGATCACAGGCATAGGCCAGGCCTGAACCGCTGCGTGCAGCCGCCACCAACAACCTGCGGTCATTGACGATCACGCCGCCCTCGACGCCCACGGTGAAGTCCCGACCCTCGCGGCGAAACTCCCAGCGATGCGCGCTGCCGGAGGTCGAGAAGCGAAAGCCAATGCATTCGTGTCGGGTCAGGTCTTCCGGGATGGCAGGTTTGCCAGCCTTGGCGAAGTACGCCGGGGAGCCCACCACCGTCCATTGCAGGTCAGGTGACAGGCGCACCGCGATCATGTCTTTTTCAATCGACTCTCCCAGGCGAATCCCGGCATCAAAGCCGCCGGCCATCAGGTCAACCGTGGCCTCGTCCAGGGAAATATCGAGAGTGACTTGCGGGTAGGCCTCGCGGAACAGCGGAATCAGCGGCCCCATCAACAAGGCCCCGGACAATCGCGGTGCCGTGAGTCGCAGCGTGCCCATGGGCTGATCACGGAAACCGCTGAGCACCGCCAGGGCTTCATCGATTTCACTGGCCGCCGGACGCAAGCGGGCAAACAGACTGGCGCCGGCTTCGGTCAGTGCCACTCGGCGCGTGGTGCGCTGAAACAGCAGCACGCCGGTGCTGATTCATATCGGCGCCATTATGAAAGAGCGTTTCATAGTGCTTGTAACACGAGGGCATTTTTCCAACCAATGTTCCTGCGTACCTTGCGCTTACCCCACTGCAAACAAGGATTCGCGAACATGACTACTTCCCAAAACTTCAAACGTGTCTGGCTCATCACCGGCGCTTCTCGCGGCATCGGCGCCAAGATCGCTGCCGCCGCACTGGCCAATGGCGATGCCGTGGTCGCTACCGCCCGTGACGCCAGCAGCATCACCCAGCGTTTTCGCGAGCAGCCAGGCTTGCGGGCCGCCACCCTTGATGTGAACAACGAAGGCCAGGGCGTTGCGGTTGCCAAGTCGGCCATCGACCACTTTGGGCGCATCGACGTGCTGGTCAACAATGTCGGCTTCGGCGTGCTCGGCGCGGTGGAAGAAGCCAGCGCCGATGAAGTGCGCCGCGTGTACGAAACCAACGTCTTCGGCTTACTGAATGTCACGCGCGCCGTTCTGCCGCACATGCGCGCCGCTCGTAGTGGACATGTGATCAATCTTTCCTCCGTGGGTGGTTACACGTCGGGTCCGGGCTTCGGCGTCTACTGCTCGACCAAATTTGCCGTCGAAGGCTTGAGCGAGGCGCTGCACGCCGAGCTGGCACCGCTGGCCATCAACGTGACCATTGTCGAGCCCGGTTACTTCCGTACCGAATTCCTTGAAGGCAATTCGCTGGTCGAATCCCCGGCCTCGATCGCCGACTACGACAGCACGGCGGGCGAGGTGCGTAAAATTGCCAAGGCCGTGACCCTGAATCAGCCTGGCGACCCGGACAAGCTCGCCCAAGCCATGATCACCCTGATGGAAGCGCAAAAAGCCCCGCTGCGCTTACCGCTGGGCAGCGACTGTGTCGCGGCGATCGAAGCCAAGAACACC
>NZ_JBBWCB010000125.1:0-15296 GCF_039888995.1 Pseudomonas rossensis
CTACAGGGCATCGTGTTTCAGCGGGTTACTCAATGCCCACCTGATTACGCCCATTGTTCTTCGCCAGATACAGCCCCTTGTCCGCCGCCGAGATCAATTGCCGGCAATCGCCGCCCGGTTGCGGGGTCATGGTCGACAAACCGATGCTGATGGTCAAACTCGAACCTTCGGCCGGGAAAATGTGCGGGATCTTCAGCGCCGCAACGGTCTGGCGGAGCTTTTCCGCGACCAGTCGCGCGCCGCCCGGCGAAGTATTGGGCAGCACCAGAACAAACTCTTCGCCGCCGTAACGGGCCGGCAGGTCAGAAGGCCGCGCACCGGCATCACGAATCGCCGTGGCCACTTTGCGCAAGGCTTCATCGCCTTCAAGGTGGCCGAAGCTGTCGTTGAAGGACTTGAAGTAGTCGACATCGATCATCAGCAGCGACAGTTGGGTCTGGTCACGCAGCGAGCGGCGCCACTCAAGCGCCAGGTATTCGTCGAAGTGCCGGCGGTTCGACAGCCCGGTCAGACCGTCTGAGTTCATCAAGCGTTGCAGCACCAGGTTGGTGTCGAGCAACTGCTGCTGGCTGACCCGCAACGCGCGATACGCTGCGTCACGCTGCAGCAACGTCATGTAGGAGCGCGAGTGATAGCGGATGCGCGCCACCAGTTCGATGTTGTCCGGCAACTTGACCAGGTAATCATTGGCCCCGGCCGCAAACGCCGCGCTCTTGATCAGCGGGTCTTCCTTGGTCGACAGGACAATGATCGGGATGTCCTTGGTCGCCGGATGATTGCGGTACTCGCGCACCAGGCTCAAGCCGTCAAGACCGGGCATCACCAGATCCTGGAGGATCACTGTCGGATTGATGCGAATCGCCTGGGCGATGGCCTGGTGCGGGTCAGAGCAGAAGTGGAAGTCGATGTTATCTTCGTTCGCCAACCCGCGGCGCACCGCCTCGCCGATCATTGCCTGATCGTCCACCAACAACACCATGGCGGCGTTTTCGTCGGTTTTGAAGCCGTCGAGCTGTAAATCATTCATGGGCAGTCACCTGAGTACTACTTGGGCCAGATTGCTGTGAAAAGCCTTCATTTTGGGAAAATCTCCAGCAATCGTGGCGCTATCTTTTCCAGTGGGCGAATCTCCACAGCGGCGTCGATGGCCGCTGCCGCCTTCGGCATTCCGTACACCGCACTGCTGTTCTGATCCTGAGCGATGGTCAGGTAGCCCTGTTGGCGCATGAGTTTAAGCCCCTGCGCGCCATCGCGTCCCATGCCGGTGAGCAAAACACCCACGGCATCGCCGTTCCAGTAATTGGCCACGCTCTCGAAAAACACATCGATCGAGGGCCGGTAGATCTCGTTGACCGGATCGGCGGTGTAAGCCAGCGAACCGTTTTTCAACAAGCGAATATGGTGGTTAGTACCCGCCAGCAGCACCGTGCCGCTTTGCGGCGGCTCGCCTTCCTGGGCCAGGCGCACGTTCAGGCCGCTGGCGCTGCTGAGCCATTCGGCCATACCAGCGGCGAATACCTGGTCAACATGCTGCACCAGCACGATGGCCGCCGAAAATTCTCGCGGCAGCCCCTTGAGCAAGACTTCCAACGCGGCCGGCCCACCTGCCGATGAGCCGATCGCTACCAGACACTGGCGCGAGACCGAACTGCGTAGCGGGCTCGGAGCCGATCGCTCCCGATTGCCCTTGTCTCCGATCAGCCACCCGATGTTCACGATCTTGCGCAGTAACGGGGCCGCCGCCTCTTGGGCATTGCCGGCACCGAGGGCCGGCGTATCGACCACATCCAGCGCTCCGTGGCCCATGGCCTCGAACACCCGATGCACGTTTTGCTCGCGATCGACCGTAACGATGACGATCGCGCACGGCGTATCAGCCATGATCCGCCGGGTCGCCTCCACGCCATCCATCACCGGCATGATCAGGTCCATCAGGATCAGGTCTGGCGTATTTTCGGCGCACCGTTGCACCGCCTCGGCCCCATTACTGGCGACCCAAACCACCTCGTGCGCCGGCTCGAATGCCAGGGCGCGGCGCAGGGCCTCCACCGCCATGGGCATGTCGTTGACGATTGCGATTTTCATGCCCGCGCTCCTCCAATGAGCTCATCCACCGCGTCAAGCAGGGCGTCGTCATGAAAACTGGCTTTGGCTAGGTAATAGTCGGCTCCAGCGTCCAGTCCACGACGACGGTCCTCTTCACGATCTTTGTAAGACACCACCATAACCGGAAGGGATTGGAGGCGATTGTCCCGGCGCAATAAAGACACCAGTTCGATGCCATCCATGCGTGGCATATCAATGTCGGTGATCAGCAGATCGAAATCCTCCGAACGCAAGGCGTTCCAGCCATCCATACCGTCCACCGCCACCGCCACGTCGTAGCCGCGATTGAGTAACAACTTGCGTTGCAGCTCGCGCACGGTCAGCGAATCGTCGACCACCAAAATGCGTTTTCGAGCGGCTTCAACCGCCTGGCTGCCCTGACGGGCAATGCGCTCAAGACGCCCGGTATTGAGCAGTTTGTCCACCGAACGCAGCATGTCTTCGACGTCGACGATCAGCACCACCGAACCGTCGTCGAGCAAGGCCCCGGCGGAAATGTCCTGCACCTTGCCCAGACGCTCGTCCAGCGGTAGTACGACCAACGTCCGCTCGCCGATAAAACGCTCGACCGCCACGCCGTAAATCGCCTCGCGCTCGCGAATCACCACGACTTTGAGGGTTTGCTGACTGTTCTGGCTCGCCGGACGCTGCAACAGCTGACTGGCCGCGACCAGCCCGACATGCCGGCCTTCGTGCCAGAAATGCTGACGGCCTTCGACCTGGACAATGTCCGCCGGCTCCAGATCGCACATCCGTTCGATGTGCGCCAGCGGGAAGGCATACGCCTCGTCACCGACTTCCACCACCAGACTGCGCACTACCGATAGGGTCAGCGGCACTTCGAGATGGAAGCGACTGCCCTCGCCCGCCGCCTGCTCCAACACGACCGCGCCGCGCACCTGGCGGACCATGTGCTGGACCGCATCCAGTCCGACGCCGCGCCCGGAGACTTCGGTGACCGTGTCGCGCAGGCTGAAACCCGGTAGAAACAGGAAGGTCAGCAGCTCTTCTTCACTCAACTGCGCGGCGGTTTCGGCCGGGGACAATTGGCGCTCGATGATACTGCGGCGGACCTTTTCAAGATCGACGCCATTGCCGTCATCGCTCAGCTCCAGCACCAGCAAACCGGCCTGATGGGAAGCGCGCAAACGGATCAGGCCTTCAGCGGGTTTACCCGCCAATAGCCGTTGCTCCGGGGATTCGATGCCGTGATCCACGGCATTGCGCAGCAGGTGAGTCAGCGGCGCTTCAAGTTTCTCCAACACGTCGCGATCGACCTGGGTTTTCTCGCCTTCGATCTCCAGTCGCACCTGTTTGCCGAGGCTGCGACTGAGGTCGCGGACCATGCGCTCTTGCCCCGCCAACACATCGGCAAACGGCCGCATGCGGCAGGCCAGCGCGGTGTCGTACAACACTTGCGCCCGTTGACTGGCCTGCCAGGCGAACTCATCCAGTTCGGCGTTCTTTTCCACCAGCAATTGCTGAGACTCAGCCAGTAGCCGACGAGCGTCTTCGAGGGCTTCTTGTGCTTCCAGACTCAAGGCATGTCCCTTGAGGTGGACGTTGAGGTTTTCCAGGGCCCGCAGGCCGTTGTTCTGCATACGCTTGAGGCGTTGCATGGTGGCCAGATGCGGTTTGAGCCGCAGGGTTTCCACCAGGGATTTGCTCGACAGATCGAGCAGGCTGTTCAGGCGCTCGGCCGTGACCCGCAACACCCGCTCGCCGTTTTCGGTGCCGCGTTTGGCCTTGCGCGGTGGCTCTGCGGGTTGCAGTTCGGCGACCGGGATTGGCACCTCGACCTTGGGCGTCGGTGGTTCGAGCTGAAGTTCCGCCATCACTGGGGCGATAGACGCAGTGACCGGCGCGGGCGCCGCCATCGGATCAAGCAACCGCGCCATCAAGACCACATAGGCCTCGATTTCCGCAGGTTCAGGGTTGTTGTCCGGCGTTGCAATGCGCATCAGCAAATCGGTGCCTTGCAACAACGCATCGATGTGCTCGGGCCGCAGGTACAGGCGCCCTTCCTGGGCGCTGACCAGGCAATCTTCCATCACATGCGCGACGCTGACCCCGGCATCGACACCGACGATCCGCGCCGCGCCCTTCAGCGAGTGCGCCGCGCGCATGCACGATTCGAGGTGATCGGCCTGGGTCGGGTCGCGCTCCAGCGCCAAAAGACCTGCGCTCAGCACTAGCGTCTGGGCCTCGGCTTCCAGACTGAACAGTTCCAGCAAAGAGGCGTCGCGCATTTGCTCGGGGGTCATGTAAGGCTCCGGGTCACGGCGTACAACAGCTGTTCTTCATCCAGCCACCGCAGGCTGCGACCTTTGAATTGCAACACGCCACGGGTGTATTTGGCGCTGGCCTGAGTGCCAGAACGGGACGCCACCTCGAGGACGCGTGCGTCGATGGCGTGAATCCCGTCCACTTCATCCACCGGTACCACCACCGGTCCGCCGTGGGCGGCGATGATCAGCATTCGCGGCATGACCCGCGCGCCGGACGCCACGCTGCTGGCGCCGTCGAGCCCGAGCAGTTCCACCAGCGACAGGCACGCCACCAACGCGCCGCGCACATTCGCCACGCCGAGCAAGGCCCGGGAGCGTTGGTGCGGCAGGGAATGAATCGCTTGCAGCGGCGCCACTTCCACCAGACTGCGGGTGGCCAGGGCCAGCCATTCCTCGCCCAGGCGGAACATCAACAGCGAACGGGTTTTCACCTCGCTCTCGACCACCGTGGTGGCTTGCCCGCGGTCTTCCTGCTGTAACGCGTAGCGGTCGAGCAAGCGCGTAGCTGCGGCCGAATACACCGCGCAATTGCGGCAGTGAATGTGATCGCTCAGTAGCGGACAGGACTTGTCGCCGTGGATACCGATGCGGTTCCAGCAGTCGTCGATGGCCTGGGCATCTTCATGGGTGAGGCTAAAGGTGTCGGCGGCGTTCATCGTTTACGCTCACTGTCAGCGGCGCGCTCGCTGCGGGCGGCGCGGTCCTGCAATCGTCTGGCTCCCGCCGTGTCGCCCAAGGATTGCAGCAACGCCGCCAGGTGCATCAACGCGTCGGGATGTTGCGGGTCGAGGTACAACGCCTTGCGATAAAAACCCTGAGCCTCAAGGACTCTGCCGGCGACATCGCTGAGCAAGCCCAGCCAGTAAAAGACCTGGGCTACTGGCTCGTGACTGCGCAAATAGCTCTCGCACGCGACGCGGGCTTCGGCGCTTTTGCCTTCGTTGGCCAGCGCGGCAATGTTCGCCAGCAGCGCGACGGCGTCCGGGTTGGCGGTTGTCGTCGCGGCAGGTAACGGCGTCACCGTTGCGAAGGGCCGACTGCGAACGGGCGGCGGCGTCACGCTGCGTACCGGTTGGCGTACGGGCAGAGGCGTCGGAACGAAAGCCGGAATGGGCGCAGGCTCTGGTGTGCTCTGACGACTGAACGCAAAGGACTGTGGGATGCCGATCGAACGAATGCCGAAACGGCCGAGCAAACTGCCCTCGGCCGGGCCGATAAACAGCACGCCGTCGACATGGGTCAGGCGCTTGAGCACTTCGAACACTTGCTGCTGGGTCGGCTGATCGAAATAGATCAGCAGGTTGCGGCAAAACACAAAGTCATAAGGCGGCTCGTTGGCCAGCAACGTCGGATCCAGCAGATTGCCGACCTGCAAACGCACTTGTTCAAGCACCCGCCCGCTGAGGCGATAGCCTTCGTCTTCGGCGGTGAAATGTCGATCGCGAAACGCGATGTCCTGACCACGAAACGAATTCTTGCCGTACAGCGCGTGCCGGGCTTTTTCCACCGACAACAGGCTGACGTCCATGCCTTCGACCTTGAACTGGTGCGGCTGGAACCCGGCATCGAGCAACGCCATGGCGATGGAATACGGTTCTTCACCGGTGGAACACGGCAGGCTGAGAATCCGCAGCGCGCGCATGTTGTTGATGTCGCTCAGACGTTTGGCAGCCAGTCTCGCCAGGGTGGCGAAGGATTCCGGGTAACGGAAAAACCAGGTCTCGGGGACGATCACCGCTTCGATCAGCGCCTGCTGCTCGTCCCGCGAACCCTGCAAGGTGTGCCAATACTCATCGGCCGTCAGCGCGTTGGACGCCGTGCTGCGCTGACGCACCGCACGCTCGATGATCTCCGGCCCCACCGAGGTCACGTCGAGACCGATGCGCTCTTTGAGGAAATCGAAAAACCGCTGATCGCTGCTCATGGCCGCTCCTCAAGCAGTGCCAGGTCCAACGGCTGCGACGGAAACAGCAGCGCGCGAACCTGCTCATCGAGCAAGTCGGCGACCCGCACCCATTGCAGCAAACCTTGAGCATCTTCGCGCACCGGCCCGAGGTACGGCGCCTGGCGATTGTCCAGGCCATAAGGCTGAAAATCCGCCGGGTTGCAGCGCAAGGTATCGGTGGCCTGCTCCAGAATCAGCCCGAGCAATTGCGCCTCAGTGGTTTCATCCGGGCGGTAATTGACCAGCACCAAGCGCGTGCTGGTGCGGGCCTGGGCCGGTTGGCCGAAGGTCAGCGCACTGAGGTCGATCACCGGCACCACCGCGCCGCGATAAGCGAACACCCCGGCGACCCAGTCCGGCGCGCGGGGAATCGGCTTCAACGGCAGGCGCGGCAGCACTTCCGCCACCTCAATGGCCTGCAAGGCAAAGCGCTCGTTGCCGATGCGGAACACCAGAAACAATGATTGCACCGCCGGCTTCACGGCGATGCGTTTGGCCGTGAGTTCGCTCATCAGACTTTGAATCGCGAAACGCCGCTACGTAGCCCTACAGCTACCTGGCTCAGTTCATCGATAGCGAAACTGGCCTGGCGCAGGGACTCGACGGTCTGGCTGCTGGCATCGCCCAATTGCACCAGCGCGTGGTTGATCTGTTCAGCGCCCGTGGCCTGGGCCTGCACGCCTTCGTTGACCATCAACACCCGTGGCGCTAGCGCCTGAACCTGATGAATGATCTGCGACAACTGCTCGCCGACCTGCTGCACCTCGGACATGCCGCGGCGCACTTCTTCGGAGAACTTGTCCATGCCCATGACCCCGGCCGATACCGCCGACTGGATCTCGCGCACCATCTGCTCGATGTCGTACGTGGCGACGGCGGTCTGGTCCGCCAGACGCCGCACTTCGGTGGCGACCACGGCAAACCCGCGGCCGTATTCACCGGCTTTTTCGGCCTCGATGGCAGCGTTGAGGGACAGGAGATTGGTCTGGTCGGCGACCTTGACGATGGTCACCACGACTTGGTTGATGTTGCCGGCCTTCTCGTTGAGGATCGCCAGTTTGGCGTTGACCAGATCGGCCGCGCCCATCACCGAATGCATGGTCTCCTCCATACGCGCCAACCCTTGCTGCCCGGAACCGGCGAGCACCGAGGCCTGATCGGCGGCGGTGGAGACTTCGGTCATCGTGCGCACCAGATCCCGCGAGGTGGCGGCAATCTCACGGGACGTTGCGCCGATTTCGGTGGTGGTGGCGGCGGTTTCGGTGGCGGTCGCCTGCTGTTGCTTGGAGGTGGCGGCGATCTCGGTCACCGACGTGGTGACCTGCACCGAGGAGCGTTGGGCCTGGGACACCAGCGAGGTGAGCTCGGCCATCATGTCGTTGAAGCCGGTTTCCACGGCGCCAAATTCGTCCTTGCGCGCAAGGTTCAGGCGGTTGCTGAGATCACCGGTGCGCATGACGTCGAGAATTTCGACGATCCGGTTCATCGGCGCCATGATCGCGCGCATCAGCAGCAGACCGCAGAGGCTGGCGGCCAGCACCGCGACCAGCAGGGAAATGCCCATGATGACTTTCGCGGTGACCACGGCGTCATCGATGTTCGCGATACCCTGGTCGGCCACCGCTTTGTTGTCGCGGATGATGTCATTGAGTTTCATGCGACCGGCGGTCCATGTCGGGGTCAGTTGCTCGTTGAACATCTTGATGGCTTCGGCTTCCTGATTGCGCTTATGCAAATCGAGCACGGCCGCCAGCGCCTTGTTGTAATTCTCATGAAGTTTTTCAAAAACGGCGTACTCGACCTTGTCTTCATCCCTGATGACGGTGCCTTGGTAGTTTCTCATCTGCTCTTGCAGACGCACCTCAAAGTTTTTGAAGCTTTCGGCCTCTTCCGCACTGAAGCCCTGCCCCGCCTTGAAGCCCAGCATTTCCTGGGTGCGAACATAAGTGTCGACCCAGGCGCTGCGAACCATCGAGCTGTAATACAACCCGGGAAGCGCGTCTTCACGGACGCTGGTTTCGCTGATTTCGATCTTCAACAGCCGCGAATACGAGACGACGACCATCAGCAACATGATGGCGATAATCACCGCAAAGCTCGCCAAGATGCGTTGGCGCAACGTCCAGTTCTTCACAGTCAGTCCTCGGGGTGCAGTTGAAATGTTGCGGAGTATAGCTGAGGGCGGTGTTTCATTTGTAAGACGGGTGCGCACCACGTCTCATCCCTGTGCAAATCGCTGAAATACCTGTGCGACGAGGGCTTGTGTCGTTTCGGAGCGCGCTGTTTTGATGCAAAAAAAATCGCAGGCTCCGCCAGTACCTACGGTCGATGTAGGCATTGGCGAAACCTGCGTTTTTTTAGGACAACGCTTAGATAGAAGCCTGACGCACCTGCTTCTCCAACTCAGCCTTCAACCCCGGCTCAAGCTTCAGTTGCCGCGCCAGCTCATCCAGATAGGACTTCTCCATGAAGCTCTCCTCGTCCACCAGCATCACACTGGCAATGTACATCTCAGCGGCCATTTCCGGCGTACTGGCAGCACGGGCAACGTCGGCCGGGTCCAGCGGCTTGTTGAGTTCGGCGTGCAGCCAGTGCTGCAGTTCCTGATCGTTATCGAGCTTGGTGAATTCGCCCTCGATCAGCGCACGCTCACGATAGTCGACATGACCATCAGCTTTAGCCGCAGCCACTAACGCTTGGAGAATCGCCTGGCTGTGCTGTTCAACTTGCGCCGCCGGTAAGCGGTCGATGGTTTGCGGTTCAGTCTTCGGCGCAGTGCCCTGCTGGGCCTGCCAGTTGCCATACGCCTTGTAGGCAATCACGCCCAATGCGGCGAGGCCACCATAAGTCAGGACCTTACCGCCGACATTGCGCCCTTTCTTGCTGCCCAGCAGCAAGCCCATGGCACCCGCCGCCAACGCTCCGCCGCCCGCGCCAGAGAGCAGGCTGCCAAGGCCGCCCGAACCACCGCTGCCGCCGAGCAATCCGCCCAAGCCACCCCCAGCGGTCTTGTTTTGTGAGCCGCCGGCCTTGTTCTGCAACATGTCCTGACCGGACTTGAGTAGCTGATCGAGCAATCCACGGGTGTTCATTTGCTGCCTCCACGCATTCGGGTTAACCAGATCTTTAAGGCCACCAGCCTAGATCGAAAGTGCCCGGTGTCCGGGAGCGAGAGTGCTTCGAGATGTTGCGCTGCGCTCTTTAGCTGACCGCAGCCATTCAGAAAAAAAGATATACACTCAGAAAAATCGATAAAAACCGCCCACCGGGTACTTCCCCATGATGACCCTGCGTCAGATCCGCCATTTCATCGCCGTGGCTGAGACCGGTTCAATCTCCGCCGCCGCGCAAACCGCATTCATTTCCCAGTCCACCCTGACCCTGGCGATCCAGCAACTGGAGCAGGAAATCGGCGTCGGCCTGTTCAATCGTCACGCCAAGGGCATGACGCTGACTCACCAGGGCCACCAATTCCTACGTCAGGCGCACCTGATTCTGGCGACGGTGGACAACGCCAAACGCAGCCTGCAACAGAGCACCGATCAGGTCGCCGGGCAGTTGATCATCGGCGTGACCAGCCTGGTGGCCGGTTACTACCTTGCGGATCTACTCACCCGTTTCCAGCGCGCCTACCCCAACGTCGAGATTCGGGTGATGGAGGATGAGCGGCCATACATCGAGCATTTGCTGGTCAGTGGCGAGATCGATGTCGGCGTGCTGATCCTCTCCAACCTCGAAGACCGCCACGCCTTGCAGACGGAAGTGCTGACCCACTCACCCCATCGGTTATGACTGCCGGCCCAGCATCCGCTGCTGGAACACGACAGCATCAACCTCGCCGACGTGGCCCGCGAACCGCTGATTCAACTGAACGTCGATGAAATGGACCGCAATGCGCAACGCATGTGGGCGGCGGCTTCGCTACAACCGCGCATCACCTTAAGAACGGCG
Source organism: Pseudomonas rossensis (assembly GCF_039888995.1). Taxonomy (NCBI): domain Bacteria; kingdom Pseudomonadati; phylum Pseudomonadota; class Gammaproteobacteria; order Pseudomonadales; family Pseudomonadaceae; genus Pseudomonas; species Pseudomonas rossensis. The sequence continues at coordinate 10,291 of NZ_JBBWCB010000125.1, forward strand.
TCGACCGAAGCGGTCCGAAGCCTGGTGGCAGCGGGTTTGGGCGTGTCGATCCAGCCCGACATGACTTACCGCCCGTGGTCACTGGAGGGCGACATCATCGAAGCGCGACCGATTGCCGACCTGAGCCAGACCCTCGACGTCGGCCTGGCCTGGCGTCGTGGCACCGCGCGCCCAGCGCTGGTGGACCCATTCCTGACCGTCGCCCGCGAGCAGCCCCACGGCGGGCGCAAGCCATCTATTTAATCGAACGCCACCTTCAGTATTTAGAATTTGTCGACCTCGGGCCTGAGCACTAGTCTTGCTACATCTATAAGACGGCCGGGCCCCAGTCACAGGGAGCAGCATGGCCACACAAGAAAAGAGAACCCGAAAAATGGCTGGCGCGCAGACCCCGTTGTTCACCGCGTTGTTGATCGATGGCGAACTAGTCGCGGGCCAAGGCTTTGTCGAACCGATCCTCAACCCGGCCACCGGGGAAGTACTGACGCACATCGCCGAAGCCAGTACCGAGCAAGTCGAAGCCGCCATTCTCGCCGCCCACCGCGCCTTTGCCGGCTGGTCGCGGACTACGCCGCAACAACGCTCGAACCTGCTGCTGGACATCGCCAACGCCATCGAAAAACAAGCCGACCTCCTCGCCCGTCTCGAATCCCTGAACTGCGGCAAGCCGTTGCACCTGGCCCGTCAGGATGACTTGAGCGCCACGGTCGATGTGTTCCGTTTTTTCGCCGGCGCCGTGCGCTGTCAGACGGGTCAGCTCAGCGGCGAATACCTGCCGGGCTACACCAGCATGGTCCGTCGCGATCCGATTGGCGTGGTGGCCTCGATTGCGCCGTGGAACTACCCGATCATGATGGCCGCGTGGAAAATCGCCCCGGCCCTGGCCGCCGGCAACACGCTGGTGTTCAAACCGTCCGAACACACGCCGCTGTCGATTCTGGCCCTGGCGCCAGCGCTGGCCGAGATCCTGCCGCGCGGTGTGATCAACATCATTTGCGGTGGCGGTGAAGGCGTCGGCAGCCACTTGGTCAGTCATCCTAAAGTGCGCATGGTGTCGCTGACCGGCGATATCGTCACCGGGCAAAAAATCCTCCAAGCCGCGGCGAAAACCCTGAAGCGTACTCACCTCGAACTTGGCGGCAAAGCCCCGGTGATCGTCTGCAACGATGCCGACATTCAAGCCGTGGTCGAAGGCGTGCGCACTTACGGCTATTACAACGCCGGCCAGGATTGCACCGCTGCCTGCCGGATTTATGCACAGGCCGGGATTCATGACCGCTTGGTGGCCGAACTCGGCGCGGCGGTCAGCAGTTTGCGCTTCGCCGGCAAACGCGACGCCGACAACGAGATCGGCCCCCTGATCAGCACCCGCCAACGCGACCGCGTGGCCAGTTTCGTCGAGCGCGCCCTCGGCCAGCCGCACATCGAACGAGTGACTGGCGCGGCGGTGCATTCCGGTGCCGGCTTCTATTACCAGCCGACCCTGCTGGCCGGTTGCAAGCAGAGCGATGAAATCGTCCAGCGCGAAGTCTTCGGGCCGGTGGTCACCGTGACCCGTTTCGATCAGCTCGAACAAGCCGTGGACTGGGCCAACGACTCGGAATACGGCCTCGCCTCCTCGGTCTGGACCCAGAACCTGGACAAGGCAATGCAGGTCGCGGCGCGCTTGCAGTACGGCTGCACCTGGATCAACAGCCATTTCATGCTGGTCAGCGAAATGCCCCACGGCGGCCTCAAGCGTTCGGGCTACGGCAAAGACTTATCCAGCGATTCGCTTCAGGACTACAGCGTGGTGCGGCACATCATGGCCCGTCACGGACAGCATTTGTAAAAGCGCACTACGCTAACAATTAGCCGTAAAGGCATCGGCTTCACCACGTTCAAAACTGCCCCGACCATAATTAAAGAAGAGGGAAACCCCATGTTCGTGCACAAGACCGCACTGCTCAGTGCAATCACCACCGCGCTGCTGGCCAGTGCCAGTATCCAGGCCGCCGAACCGCTGAAAGCCGTTGGCGCCGGCGAAGGTCAGCTGGATATTGTGGCTTGGCCTGGCTACATCGAACGTGGCGAAAGCGACAAGGCCTACGACTGGGTCACCGGCTTCGAAAAGGAAACCGGCTGCAAGGTCAACGTCAAGACAGCCGCCACTTCCGATGAGATGGTCAGCCTGATGGCCAAGGGTGGTTACGACCTGGTGACTGCATCCGGCGACGCCTCCCTGCGGTTGATCGCCGGCCAGCGTGTGCAGCCGATCAACACGGCGTTGATCCCGAACTGGAAGAACATTGACCCTCGCCTCAAGGACGGCCCTTGGTATGTCGTCAATCAGCAAACCTACGGCACCCCGTACCAATGGGGCCCGAACGTGATGATGTACAACACCAATATCTTCAAAACGGCACCAGACAGCTGGAGTGTGGTGTTCGAAGAGCAAACCCTGCCGGACGGCAAGTCCAACAAGGGTCGGGTCCAGGCCTACGACGGCCCGATCTATATCGCCGATGCGGCGCTTTATCTCAAATCGAAACAGCCGGAGCTGGGCATCAAGGACCCGTACCAGCTCAACGAAGCGCAATACAAAGCGGCGCTGGACCTGCTTCGCAAGCAACAGCCCTTGATCCACCGCTACTGGCATGACGCAACGGTTCAGATGAGTGACGTCAAAAACGAAGGCGTGGCGGCGTCCAGCAGTTGGGGCTACATGGTCAACGGCCTGGTGGCGGACAAGCAGCCGGTTGCCTCGGTCATTCCAAAAGAAGGTGCAACGGGTTGGGCCGACACCACCATGTTGCACGCCGAAGCCAAGCACCCGAACTGCGCCTACAAGTGGATGGACTGGTCGCTGCAACCGAAAGTCCAGGGTGACCTGGCGGCATGGTTCGGTTCGTTGCCGGCGGTTCCGGCGGGATGCAAGGAGAGCGAGTTGCTAGGCGCCGAGGGCTGCAAAACCAACGGCTTCGACCAGTTCGAGAAAATCGCCTTCTGGAAAACCCCGCAGGCTGAAGGCGGCAAGTTCGTGCCGTACAGCCGCTGGACCCAGGACTACATCGCGATCATGGGCGGTCGCTAACACCCCTGTAGCAGCTGCCGAGGAACGAGGCTGCGTTGCGTGTCCGCAGGACCGCCCTCGGGGGCCGCTGCGCAGCCCAACGCAGCCTCGTTCCTCGGCAGCTGCTACAGATCGCTCCCACAAGAGCACCGCAAAACCTGTGGGAGCGAGCTTGCTCGCGATGCTTTTAAAGATTCAGATTTTTGGAGTTGCGCACCATGACGCTTGCAGTCCAGTTCACCAACGTTTCCCGTCAGTTCGGCGAAGTGAAGGCCGTTGACCGGGTTTCCATCGATATCCAGGACGGCGAGTTCTTTTCCATGCTGGGCCCTTCCGGCTCGGGCAAAACCACCTGTCTGCGCCTGATCGCCGGTTTCGAACAACCGAGTGCAGGCTCTATCCGTATTCATGGCGAAGAAGCCGCCGGGCTGCCGCCGTATCAGCGTGACGTGAACACCGTGTTCCAGGATTACGCGCTGTTCCCGCACATGAACGTACTCGACAACGTCGCCTACGGTTTGAAAGTCAAAGGCGTCGGCAAGTCCGAACGCCAGAAACGCGCCGAAGAAGCCCTCGACATGGTCGCCCTCGGCGGCTACGGCGAGCGTAAACCGGTGCAACTGTCCGGCGGTCAGCGCCAGCGTGTCGCCCTGGCCCGCGCCCTGGTCAATCGTCCGCGCGTGCTGCTGCTCGATGAACCGTTGGGCGCCCTCGATTTGAAGCTGCGCGAGCAAATGCAGGGTGAACTGAAGAAGCTGCAACGCCAGCTCGGCATCACTTTCATCTTCGTCACTCATGACCAGACCGAAGCGCTGTCGATGTCGGATCGTGTGGCCGTGTTCAACAAGGGGCGCATCGAGCAGGTCGACACCCCGCGCAACCTCTACATGAAACCGGCTACAACGTTTGTGGCGGAATTCGTTGGCACCTCCAACGTGATTCGCGGCGATCTGGCGAAACAATTGAGCGGCAATCCACAGCCGTTTTCGATTCGCCCGGAACACGTGCGTTTCGCCGAAGGTCCGCTGGCCAGCCATGAAATCGAAGTCAGCGGTTTGCTCCATGACATTCAGTACCAGGGCAGCGCCACGCGCTATGAATTGAAACTGGAAAACGGCCAGACCCTGAACATCAGCCAGGCCAACGTCCAGTGGCTGGACGTCAGCGCGCAACATCAGACCGGACAACGCATCAGCGCACGCTGGGCACGGGAAGCGATGATCCCGCTGCACGACAACGTTGTCGGCGGGGTGTGAGATGAACAGCGTGGCTATCCCTCAAACCCCGACCGGCGGCTCGCCGTTGCGCAGGTTTTCCAACCTGCTGTATCGCCGGCCGAATTTTTACCTGTCGCTGCTGCTGGTGCCGCCGCTGCTGTGGTTTGGCGCGATCTACCTCGGCTCGCTGCTGGTCCTGCTGTGGCAAGGTTTCTACACCTTCGATGACTTCACCATGGCGGTCACGCCTGACCTGACTCTGGCGAACTTCGCGGCCCTGTTCCAGCCGTCGAACTTCGACATCATCCTGCGCACCCTGAGCATGGCCGTCGTCGTGTCGATTGCCAGCGCCGTGGTCGCGTTCCCGATTGCCTACTACATGGCGCGCTACACCACCGGCAAAACCAAGGCATTTTTCTACATCGCCGTGATGATGCCGATGTGGGCCAGCTACATCGTCAAGGCGTATGCCTGGACGTTGCTGCTAGCCAAGGGCGGCGTGGCGCAATGGTTCGTTCAACACCTGGGGCTTGAGCCGGTTTTGCAGTTCGTTTTGGGCATTCCGGGTGTCGGCGGCAGCACCTTGTCGACCTCGCACCTGGGCCGGTACATGGTGTTCGTCTACATCTGGCTGCCGTTCATGATCCTGCCGATCCAGGCCTCGCTGGAGCGTCTGCCGCCGTCCTTGCTGCAAGCCTCGGCCGACCTCGGTGCCAAGCCACGCCAGACCTTCATGC
>NZ_JBBWCB010000126.1:0-15205 GCF_039888995.1 Pseudomonas rossensis
CAGGGATTGATCAATCGAAGTATGCTTTTTCATGGACTCGCCCTCGCTGTCGTTGGCTGATTAGACTGCCACCGTGGCGCATTGACGCCTCGGCTTGGGCGAGTCCATCCAATTACAAAGGTCCGCGGAGGCTGGCCTTGGGGGTGAAAAATATGCGCTGGCGCTTTATAGTGGCCGACCTCCGTTTCATCAAGTAGCCGAGCCCCATGTCCGAGCCACGCAAGATCCTCGTCACCAGCGCCCTGCCCTATGCCAATGGTTCGATCCATCTTGGCCACATGCTGGAATACATCCAGACCGATATGTGGGTGCGCTTCCAGAAGCACCGCGGCAATCAATGCATTTATGTCTGCGCCGACGACGCCCACGGTTCGGCCATCATGCTGCGCGCGGAAAAGGAAGGCATCACCCCGGAACAACTGATCGCCAACGTCCAGGCTGAACACAGCGCCGACTTTGCCGAGTTCCTGGTGGACTTCGACAACTTCCACTCCACTCACGCCGAAGAAAACCGTGAGCTGTCGAGCCAGATCTACCTGAAGCTGCGCGACGCCGGGCACATTGCCACGCGCTCGATCACTCAGTACTTCGACCCGGAAAAGAAAATGTTCCTGGCCGACCGCTTCATCAAGGGCACCTGCCCGAAATGCGGCACCGAAGACCAGTACGGCGACAACTGCGAAAAATGCGGTGCGACCTACGCGCCGACCGACCTGAAGGATCCGAAGTCGGCGATCTCTGGCGCCACTCCGGTGCTCAAGGATTCCCAGCACTTCTTCTTCAAGCTGCCGGACTTCCAGGAAATGCTGCAAGCCTGGACCCGCAGCGGCACCCTGCAAGAGGCCGTGGCGAACAAGATCGCCGAATGGCTGGATGCCGGCCTGCAACAGTGGGACATCTCTCGCGATGCGCCGTACTTCGGTTTCGAAATCCCCGACGAGCCAGGCAAATACTTCTACGTCTGGCTCGACGCGCCGATCGGCTACATGGCCAGCTTCAAGAACCTCTGCGACCGCACGCCTACACTTGATTTCGACGCGTTCTGGGGCAAGGATTCCACCGCCGAGCTGTACCATTTCATCGGCAAGGACATCGTCAACTTCCACGCCCTGTTCTGGCCAGCCATGCTCGAAGGCGCCGGTTTCCGTAAACCGACCGGTATCAACGTACACGGTTACCTGACCGTCAACGGTCAGAAAATGTCCAAATCCCGCGGCACCTTCATCAAGGCCCGGACCTATCTCGACCACCTGTCGCCGGAATACCTGCGCTACTACTACGCGGCGAAGCTGAGCCGTGGCGTCGATGACCTGGACCTGAACCTCGAAGACTTCGTGCAGAAGGTCAACTCCGACCTGGTCGGCAAAGTCGTCAACATCGCCAGCCGTTGCGCCGGTTTCATCCACAAAGGCAACGCCGGTGTACTGGTGGCGGGTAATGCCGCGCCGGAACTGACCGAAGCGTTCCTCGCCGCAGCGCCGAGCATCGCCGAAGCCTACGAGGCTCGCGACTTCGCCCGTGCCATGCGCGAGATCATGGGCCTGGCCGACCGTGCCAATGCCTGGATCGCCGACAAGGCACCGTGGTCGCTGAACAAACAGGAAGGCAAGCAAGACGAAGTCCAGGCCATCTGCGCCCTGGGCGTCAACCTGTTCCGCCAGTTGGTGATCTTCCTCAAACCGGTGCTGCCGCTGCTGGCCGCCGACGCCGAGGCGTTCCTGAACGTCGCGCCGCTGACCTGGAACGACCACGCTACCTTGCTCAGCAACCATCAGCTGAACGAGTTCAAACCGTTGATGACCCGTATCGACCCGGTAAAAGTGCAAGCCATGAGCGACGCCTCGAAAGAAGACCTGACCGCCAGCGCTACCGACACCGGCGACGCTGCACCTGCCGGCAATGGCGAACTGGCCAAGGATCCGCTGTCGCCGGAAATCGAGTTCGATGCCTTTGCGGCGGTCGACCTGCGCGTCGCCCTGATCCTCAAGGCCGAACACGTGGAAGGTGCCGACAAACTGCTGCGCCTGACCCTGGACATCGGTGATGAGCAACGCAACGTGTTCTCCGGGATCAAGAGCGCTTATCCGGATCCGTCCAAGCTCAATGGTCGTCTGACCATGATGATCGCCAACCTCAAGCCACGGAAAATGAAGTTCGGTATCTCCGAAGGCATGGTGATGGCGGCCGGCCCTGGCGGTGAAGAAATCTACCTGCTCAGCCCTGACAGCGGCGCCAAGCCAGGTCAGCGCATCAAGTAAGGCTCTGCTGTAAACCGATCCCACAGTCGTGCCTGGCGCGACTGTGGGATTTTCATGTCTGGCCCACCCTCCGTCCTTGCCGGATAATGCCTAAGCTTTTTAGACCGCTCCGTTAAAAAGCCCCGTTCTTGCCGGCACGATCATGACCGAAATTGTTCTTACGCTTATCAGCACTGCCCTGATCAACAACCTCGTGTTGCACTGGCCGCTGGGCGTCGATCCGCTGTTGGGCAACGAGCACCGGCAAGTCCACGCGCTGGGCCTTGCGACGGCTTGCTTGATGTTGATCGTCGGCATGGTGGGCTACTCGACCTACCGTTGGTTGCTGGTCCCGCTGGAGCTGACGTCGCTGCGCCTTTTCGTCTTCCTGCCATTAAGCGTTCTGCTGATTGGCCCGCTGCTGAAAGTGCTTTCCCGGTTACTTCCAAAGCTTGCGTTCGATGGCCTCTGGCCCCTGCTGCTGGGCAACGCCGGCGTACTCGGCCTGACGTTGCTCAACGCTCAGGACGACAAAGGCTTCTTCCACGCCATGGCCCTGAGCCTGGGCGCCGGGCTGGGTTTCTGGCTGGTACTGAGCCTGTTCAGCGACTTGCGCTTACGCACAATCGAAAATGATATCCCCCTGCCCTTTCGCGGCTTGCCGATCGACCTGATCGGCGCCGGGCTGATTGCAGTGGCCTTTCTCGGATTCAGCGGACTGATCAAAACATGAGTCTGATTCAACGCATCGACGCCCTCTTGCCGCAGACCCAATGCGGCAAGTGTGGCCACCCCGGATGCAAACCGTACGCCGAAGGCATTGCCAGCGGCGAACCGATCAACAAATGTCCGCCGGGCGGCAGCGAGACCATCGCGGCCCTGGCCGAGCTGTTGAAAGTGCCGGTACTGGAACTGGACGTCAGTCGCGGTTCAGCCCCGGCGCAGATCGCCTATATTCGTGAAGCGGAGTGTATTGGTTGCACCAAGTGCATCCAGGCCTGCCCGGTGGATGCCATTGTCGGCGCGGCGAAATTGATGCACACGGTGATCGTCGATGAATGCACCGGGTGCGACCTGTGCGTAGCGCCGTGCCCGGTGGATTGCATCGAAATGCGGCCGTTACCGCTGGACACGGTGCTGCCGATTGTCGGCGGCCTGGCGCTCAGCCTTGATGAACATCGCGCCCGGGCGGCCAAGCGCAATCACGCGCGACGCCGATTTGAACAGCGCAACGCTCGCCTGCATCGCGAAGAAGAAAAGAAAATCGCCGAACGTCAGGCCCGAGCCCAGCGCGCCGTCCAGCACAGTGAGGTAGCGACGCTCGATCCGGTTCAGGCCGCTCTTGAGCGAGTCCGCGCACAGAAGGCAGCGAATGCGGATGTGGCGTTGAAAAAGGCCAAGATCGATCTGGCGATGAGTCGGGCGCAACTGAACAAGTCACTCAAGGCGTTCGGGCATCCGCCGACCTTCGAACAGCAATCGCAGCTGATCGTCCTGCAACAGCAGTTCGAGGCAGCCGAACAGGCGTTGGCGAAACTGGAAAGTACTGCACCGCCAGCCGCGCCCCCCATCGTTCCGGCGAAAAATGCGCAGCTGAATCGGGCAAAGATCCAGTTGGCCATGCGCCGCTCCGAACTCAAGAAAGCCCAAGCCAGCGAAGCCCCTGCTGAGCAGATCGAAGCCCTGGAACTCGCGGTGAATGAAGCCGAGCGTCAGGTGGATGCCTATGCCGCCCCTTGAATCGGTCGACGAACGCCTCCAGCAAGCCATGAAGCTGGTATTGCTGGCCACCGTGCCGGGAACGCTGGTGTTTTTCTGGCTGTATGGCTGGGGCGTGTTGATCAACCTGATTCTGACGGGTGTTACCGCACTGGCCGTTGAAGCGACCGTGTTGCGCTTGCGCAAGCGAGCGCTCAAGCCGACTTTGAGCGACGGCAGTGCGCTAATCAGCGCGACGCTGTTGGCTCTGGCCTTGCCGCCTTATTGTCCGTGGTGGCTGACGGTCTGTGCCGCGGCGTTCGCGATGGTGTTCGGCAAACACCTGTATGGCGGCGTTGGCAAGAATCCGTTCAACCCGGCAATGCTAGGCTTCGCCCTGGTGCTGGTGACCTTTCCCCAACAGATGACCCACTGGCCGTCATCCCATGGTCCGGACCTGATCGGAGGCTTGCAGCAGGTGTTCGGGTTCAGCCTCGGTCAGAAGCCAGATGCCTGGGTCCAGGCCACGGCGCTGGACAGCCTGCGGATCAACAAAAGCCTGACCATGGACGAACTGTTTGCCGCTAACCCGGCGTTCGGCCACTTCGGCGGCCGAGGCATGGAATGGGTCAACCTGGCCTTTCTGGCGGGCGGCGCGTTTCTGCTGCAACGACGGGTGTTCAGCTGGCATGCGCCGGTCGGCATGCTGGCCAGCCTGTTCATCATCAGCCTGCTGTGCTGGAACGGCTCGGGCTCCGACTCACATGGTTCGCCGCTGTTTCATCTGCTCACTGGCGCGAGCATGCTGGGTGCATTCTTCATCGTCACGGAACCGGTGTCCGGCGCGAAAAGCCCCGGCGCGCGACTGCTGTTCGGCGCGGGCGTCGGGCTGCTGACGTACCTGATTCGTACCTGGGGAGGTTATCCGGACGGCGTCGCCTTTGCCGTGCTGTTGATGAACCTCTGTGTGCCTGCGCTGGAGCGGTTTGCCGCCTCCAGACTGGAACGGGGTGCGCCATGAGCCGAGCGTCGAGCGTTGTGATCCTGGTGTTGCTGGCAGCCCTGGGGATTGGTGCGACTTACCTCCTGCAGCACACCAGCGCGCCTCGCATTGCGGCCGAACAGCGCCTAATCGACAGTCGTAACCTGCTGGACCTGCTCCCGGCTGAAAGCTACGACAATCAGCCGCTGGAACAGCCGCTCCCCCTCGAAAACACCGACTTGGCCAACAGCACGCTGCTAGGTGGCTACCTGGCAACCAAGACAGGCCAGACCAGCGCCGTGTTGCTGCGCAGCCAAACCCTGGGTTACGAGGGTTCCATTGAATTGCTGATCGCCATCGGCACAAACGGCAAGGTGCTGGGCGTAAAAACGCTCAAGCAATCCGAAACTCCGGGGCTGGGCGGTCGACTCGCCGACTGGCCCAATGCCTGGCTTCAGGCTTTTTCCGGAAAGTCCCGAACCGAACCTGCCGACAATGGCTGGGCCTTGAAAAAGGATCAGGGGCAATTCGATCAAATGGCGGGGGCGACCATTACTTCGAGAGCGGTCATCAACGCCATCCATGACGCGTTGCGCTATTTCGACGAACATCAGCAACAGTTGATCGGGAGCAGCGCTCATGAATAAGTCATCGACGCTGCAGAATTCGCTGATGCTTGCACCGCTGATCGGTGCCACGGATTCATTAGTGTCCGCTGTGGGCTTGTGGCTGATGTTCATCGTGGTGATCAGTGCCTTTGGAGTGAGCATGGGCGCCTTGCGATCCCAACTTGTCCCGGCGACACGTTTGCTTGCCAGCGTCCTGCTGGCGGCCACACTGACCAGCTGCACGGAACTTGCCGCGCAAGTCTGGTCGCTGCAATGGCACCAGCATGTAGGGTTATATGCAGGATTGATTGCCTTGCAATGCGTTGTGCTGGAACACACCGGTTTTTTCCAGAGCGCCTGGCGTGTTCGCCTGCGCCTGTGTGGCTTGTTCGGCGCGTTGATGGCGGGCCTTGGCTTGCTGCGCGAACTCATCGGCAGCGGGACACTAGGCAGCCATCTGACATGGCTAGCCGGCACTGCGCAAGGGGACTGGCAAGGCTGGGTGCTGACTACCGACGGTGGTTTGCACCTGGCCACCCTGGTCCCTGGCGGATTCATTCTGCTGGGACTGCTGATCGCCGCACGTCAGGCCTGGACCCGCTCGACGCCCCCACACTGACCGCCTTCGAGGAAACGCACTGCCCATGAATGCCGCAAAACGTCTGGAAATTTTTCGCCGATTTCACGAAGACAACCCGGAACCGAAGACCGAACTGGCCTACTCCTCGCCGTTCGAATTGCTGATATCCGTGATTCTCTCGGCGCAGTCGACCGATGTCGGCGTCAACAAGGCCACCGCCAAGCTCTACCCGGTGGCAAATACACCGGCGGCGATTTATGCCCTGGGTGTCGAAGGTTTGTCGGAATACATCAAGACCATCGGCCTGTTCAACAGCAAAGCGAAAAACGTGATCGAGACCTGTCGCTTGCTGGTGGAACGTCATGGAGGTGAAGTGCCGCAAACCCGTGAAGAACTGGAAGCGTTACCCGGCGTCGGCCGCAAGACCGCCAACGTAGTGCTCAATACCGCATTCCGTCAGTTGACCATGGCCGTGGATACGCATATTTTCCGGGTCAGCAATCGTACCGGCATTGCTCCAGGCAAAAATGTGGTCGAGGTTGAGCAAAAACTGATGAAGTTCGTGCCGAAGGAATATCTGCTGGATTCCCATCACTGGCTGATCCTCCACGGACGCTACGTTTGCCTGGCCCGTAAGCCTCGCTGCGGCAGTTGCCGGATCGAAGACTTGTGCGAATACAAGCAAAAGACGTCGGACGATTGAGGCACTATTAGGTTTTTCGATTTATCGATTGAAAAAATCTTTTTTACCCGCCGGGAGATTATCGATATAAGGAGCGCCAAAGGCAGTCTTAGCCTGGAGTAACACTATGAGCACTGGCAAAGAGCAATTGGACGTAGAAGACGACTTCACCCCTGTTGAGGCTGATGATGCTGAACCGGTGGTTGAAGTGGCGAAGACCAACCTGAGCAAACGCCGTACCATCGACAATCTGTTGGAGGAGCGCCGACTGCAAAAGCAATTGGACGATTACGATTTTGACCTATGACACCTAAAAGCCTCCCGAAACGGAGGCTTTTTACTAAGTGCCGCCTGATGCCCCCCGCTCATCGCGCTTCGTCAAACGCTGGGGCAGTCACACCAGACCATTGCGTTGAGCCAATTCGATCAGGTCGACCAGGGAGCGGGCATTGAGCTTCAACAACAGTCGAGTCTTGTAAGTACTGACGGTCTTATTGCTGAGGAACATTCCGTCGGCGATCTCCTTGTTGGTCTTGCCTCGGGCCAATTGTTGCAAGACCATCATTTCCCGTCCCGACAGTCGATCTACCATATCGGCTTCACTGGCGTTCCCCAAACTGGAACGTACGGTATGCAAGGCTTGATTCGGAAAGTAACTGTAGCCTGACAATACTGCCTTTATTGCACTGAGCAATTCAGTGAGATCCTGTTGCTTACAGACATACCCTGCAGCACCCGATTGCATGCAACGCATAGAGAAATGCCCGGGTGCCTGGGAAGTTAGTATCAGTACTTTCATGGGCATTGCTGTCGATGTCAGACGCGCAATGACTTCCAGCCCATCAAGTTTTGGTATTCCAATATCCAGGATGACAATATCCGGCATATGCTCACGGGCAAGTTGCAACGCATCCACGCCATTATCTGTCTCTGCAATAACCTCGTAGCCGTGACGCTCCATTAGCATACGTACCGCGAGACGAATGACGGGGTGATCATCCACGATCAGCACTTTATTCATGGGCAAGTCCAATTTTCGCTGTTCGAATTTTTAGAGCCCGCACGATAGCCTAGTCGTTTCACCCATGGCATGCCGCCCCCCTCGGCCACCCACACCGAGAGACATTCCCTACAGACATTAAAGAATAGTCTTACAAAATTCCCAAAAATACCGTGGGGGTAAAAATTTTATCAACCTGAAAACATTTTGATTATCCGCCGTTTTTTTGTTTCTGTTTACAACCAGAAAACCAAATAGCAGGGTTCGTCGCAAGAGATCCAACGAATACTGACTATTGAGCTACCCTTAAAAGTAACTGATATTACCACTTGAAATCCCATACCCCAAATACCGCACATCAAGGTTGTAATAAAAAAATCACACCAGGCAACACTTCAACAACAAACTCAATCCATCACCACCTAAAACTCAACAACAGAGGTACCCGCTGTACACTCAATACCGTTACTATCAAACCTTCGAAATCTAAAACTCAAAAGGAGTACTGCACAAATACAAACACCGACCACTTAGTTATTAAACTGAAAACCAAAAACATTAATCAATAGAGAAAAAACAATATCCCCATGAGAAAAAGACATGATCAAATCAAAGAAAAAAATCATCAACCCCATGACAGTTATTGCAATATTTGCCGCTATTTCTGAAACATCAGCCGCCGTCTCACTGCCCTTTCTCGACAACAAGGAGCGGGAGCTCTATGTCTGGTTCCTGATCAGCTTTCCTTTTTATTTGCTTTTTCTTTTCTTCGCCACACTCAACTTCAACTACCGGTCGCTGTACGCGCCATCCGATTTCGGCAAGGGAAAGCATTTTATAAAAGTGATGGACAACACTGATCGCGGTCAGCGGCCCGATAACCTGAAGGCCCCTCCCGCCCGGATCGATATTCAGACGGGCCTCTCGGCTCTACAGCACGTTTGCATGGCCGAGCAGCTAAAAAACCTGCACATCGTCGATGCGCGGTGGCTAAACAAGAAAATGGAATTCGGTGCATGGATTGAAAAAAACCGGCCCCCACAGGGAAGCCCTGCACAAGTGATCGTATTTCTCACCTGTACCGATTCGGAGGCACTACTTAAGGAAAGCGCAAGCAAGCAATCAAAACAGGCAAAGAATCGCAGCGGACCAACGCTTTGCATTGCTTACAATTTGAATTCACACGGCCTGACGATTCTTGATCACTCTTTTTACCTGACACGCAGCAGGTAACGCTTGAAGAGCATTCAGAGAGAGGAAACAGAAGGAAGGTATTACAGATACAAAAAGAGCGCTGATAACACGATGTTCGGCAGGAAAACTCCCCCTATTCAGAAATTGTGGCCTTGTCACCGACAAGGCCACAACTCTCGTTCCACTACGGTCAAAGGTCTCAGAAAAGCTTCCGGCCTTTGTTCGCCGCAATACGCATGCGCAACGCGTTGAGCTTGATGAAGCCCGCCGCGTCGGCCTGGTTGTAGGCGCCGCCATCTTCTTCGAAGGTCGCGATGTTGGCATCGAACAACGATTCGTCGGACTTGCGACCGGTGACGATCACGTTGCCCTTGTACAGCTTCAGGCGCACAACGCCGTTCACGTGGGCCTGGGACGCGTCGATCATCTGTTGCAGCATCAGACGCTCAGGGCTCCACCAGTAACCGGTGTAGATCAGGCTGGCGTATTTAGGCATCAGCTCGTCTTTGAGGTGAGCCACTTCGCGGTCCAGGGTGATCGATTCGATCGCACGGTGGGCGCGCAGCATGATGGTGCCGCCTGGGGTTTCGTAGCAGCCACGGGACTTCATGCCCACGTAACGGTTCTCAACGATGTCGAGACGGCCGATACCGTGTTCGCCACCGATACGGTTCAGGGTCGCCAGCACGGTAGCCGGGGTCATTTCGACGCCGTCCAGTGCAACGATGTCGCCGTTGCGGTAGGTCAGTTCCAGGTATTGCGCTTTATCTGGAGCCTTCTCCGGGGAGACGGTCCATTTCCACATGTCTTCTTCGTGCTCGGTCCAGGTGTCTTCCAGCACGCCGCCTTCATAAGAGATGTGCAGCAGGTTGGCATCCATCGAGTACGGGGATTTTTTCTTGCCGTGACGCTCGATCGGGATGTTGTGCTTTTCAGCATAATCCATCAGCTTCTCACGGGAGAGCAGGTCCCATTCGCGCCACGGAGCAATCACTTTCACGCCTGGCTTCAAGGCGTAGGCGCCCAACTCGAAACGAACCTGGTCGTTGCCCTTGCCGGTGGCGCCGTGGGAAATGGCGTCAGCGCCGGTTTCGTTGGCGATTTCGATCAAGCGCTTGGCGATCAACGGACGAGCGATGGAAGTACCCAGCAGGTACTCGCCTTCGTAAACGGTGTTGGCGCGGAACATAGGGAAAACGAAATCGCGCACGAACTCTTCGCGCAAGTCGTCAATGTAGATCTCTTTCACGCCCATGGCCTGTGCCTTGGCGCGCGCAGGTTCGACCTCTTCGCCCTGACCCAGGTCAGCGGTGAAGGTCACGACTTCACAGTTATAAGTATCCTGCAGCCACTTGAGGATCACCGAAGTGTCCAGGCCGCCGGAATACGCCAGAACGACCTTGTTTACGTCCGCCATGCCATCACTCCACGGGGTTCTACGGAAAGCCGTCAAGTCTACCGCTCATGCAGGATAATTTACAGAGGCGCGACAGCTTATGACGACGAAGCGACAGATTATGTCGAGTGAGCGACGATAACAGCGGGTTCAGGAGGTCGACGCGGCGCTCGCCGATGCAGTGGCCTGAGGGGCCGGCTTTTCGGTGGGCGCAACGCGCGCGAGGTGCACATTGACCCGACGGTTCTTCGCCCGGTTGTAGGAATTGGTATTGGGCGCCAACGGATAACGCTCGCCGTGAAAGCGCACGGTGACCTGCGATTCCTGAATGCCGTTGGCCTTGAAGAACTCCATGACTGCCAGGGCCCGACGCCGCGACAAATCACGATTGGTCAGGCGGTTTCCGCTGTTATCGGAGTGGCCATCGAGCTCGATGTGGTTGACCGTCGGATCAGCCTTCATGAACTCCAGCATCACTTGTAATTGCGCCTTGGCCTGCGCGTCGAGATCGATGCCTTCGCCGGGGAAGCCGATCTGCGATTGCTTGACCTGCTCGAAATTCTTCGGCAGCAGCTTCGCCACGCAGCCCTGATAGTCGTTGAATGCCTTGCTGAACTTGACTGGCAACAGACGCACTTCCGACACACGGCCATCGCCCGAGTAATGTCGAACGACCGGACTGCGGCCATCCATCAGGCCACTGATCAAGCGGCCAGCCTGAACTTGCGAACTGTTGAACAACACATTGCCGCTGCCGATTCGCACAGAACCGAGGTTGATGTCGCCACGCCCCGGCTGCCAGGGTGCAGCCGCCGCCAGCAAGGTGGCCGAACCGCCGCCGATCATCGAGTTATAGGCCTTCAGACGGAACGTCGCTTGCTCGCCAGCGCGACGCACGAATTCGCCCGAACCAAAATCAGTGATCGGCTGAGTCAGGCGGCATTCGAACTTGTCACCTTCGACCGTCCACTCGATGCTCTCCAGACGGGTCTGGAAAGTGAGCGCCATCGCAGGAAGGCTGGCAAACACGCTGAGCAAGGCTAAATAACGCTGGCGCACGGGAGGCTCCACTGGCTTCTACAACAAAAAGACCGACACACAGATGTTTACGGCATACCTGTTGGATATCGGAAGCTTCCTGCAAAACTTGATAGCGAGTGCCTGGAAGAGTCTTTTCCGGTAGCATTCCCCTCAGTTTGACCCGCCTGGAATCCCCTCATGTCCGACCGCCTGACCCTGCTGCGTCCCGACGACTGGCATATTCATCTTCGCGATGGTGCTGTGTTGCCCAATACAGTCGCGGATGTCGCGCGCACCTTTGGTCGCGCCATCATCATGCCCAACCTGGTACCTCCGGTGCGTAACACCGCCGAAGCCGACGGCTATCGCCAGCGGATTCTCGCTGCACGCCCGGCTGGCAGCGGCTTCGAACCGTTGATGGTGCTGTACCTGACCGACCGCACCCAGCCCGAAGAAATTCGCGAGGCCAAGGCCAGCGGCTTCATTCACGCCGCCAAGCTGTACCCGGCCGGCGCGACCACCAACTCGGACTCCGGTGTCACCAGCATCGACAAGATTTTCCCTGCACTTGAGGCCATGGCCGAAGTCGGGATGCCCTTGCTGGTTCATGGTGAAGTCACCCGTGGCGATGTCGACGTGTTCGATCGCGAAAAATTCTTTATCGATGAGCACCTGCGTCGTGTGGTCGAGCGCTTCCCGAGCCTCAAAGTGGTGTTCGAACACATCACCACCGCCGACGCCGTGCAGTTCGTCAATGAAGCTTCGGCCAATGTTGGCGCGACCATCACCGCGCATCACCTGCTGTACAACCGCAACCACATGCTGGTGGGCGGGATTCGGCCGCACTTCTATTGCCTGCCGATCCTCAAGCGCAACACCCATCAGGAAGCCCTGCTCGACGCCGCCACCAGCGGCAGCGACAAGTTCTTCCTCGGCACCGACTCGGCGCCCCATGCCCAGCACGCCAAAGAAGCCGCTTGCGGCTGTGCCGGTTGCTACACCGCTTATGCAGCGATCGAGATGTATGCCGAAGCCTTCGAACAGCGCAACGCGCTGGACAAGCTCGAAGCCTTCGCCAGCCTGAACGGCCCGCGTTTCTACGGCCTGCCGGTGAACACCGATCGCATCACCCTGGTCCGCGAAGAGTGGACCGCCCCAACCAGCCTGCCATTTGGCGAGCTGACCGTAATCCCGCTGCGCGCCGGTGAAAAACTGCGCTGGCGCCTGCTGGAGGAACACGCGTGAGTGAAGACCATTTCGACGACGAACAGGACGGTCAAGGCGGCGGAGGTGGTTCACGCCACCCGATGGCTGAGCGCTTCCGTGGATACCTGCCAGTCGTTGTCGACGTTGAAACCGGTGGTTTCAACTCTGCCACTGACGCCTTGCTGGAAATTGCCGCCACCACCATCGGCATGGACGAAAAAGGGTTTGTGTACCCCGACCACACCTACTTCTTTCGCGTAGAGCCTTTTGAAGGCGCGAACATCGAAGCGGCCGCTCTGGAATTCACCGGGATCAAACTCGATCACCCGCTGCGCATGGCAGTGAGTGAGGAAGCAGCGCTGACCGACATCTTCCGCGGCATCCGCAAGGCACTGAAAGCCAACGGTTGCAAACGGGCGATTCTGGTCGGGCACAACAGCAGCTTCGATCTGGGCTTTCTTAACGCCGCCGTCGCGCGCCTGGACATGAAACGTAACCCTTTCCATCCGTTCTCGAGCTTCGATACTGCAACCCTGGCCGGTCTGGCTTACGGCCAAACCGTACTGGCCAAGGCTTGTTCAGCAGCCGACATCGACTTCGACGGTCGTGAGGCCCACTCGGCTCGCTACGACACCGAGAAGACGGCCGAGCTGTTCTGCGGCATCGTCAATCGCTGGAAACAAATGGGCGGCTGGGAAGACTACAACGACTGATCGTTGGGTTTATCCCGCCCATAAAAAACCGGCCTCAACGGCCGGTTTTTTTATGCCTCAAACGTGCCTTACAGCGCAGCAGCGTTCTCGGTCAGGTAAGCCGCGACGCCTTCGGTCGAAGCGGTCATGCCTTTGTCGCCTTTTTTCCAGTTGGCAGGGCAAACTTCGCCGTGCTCTTCGTGGAATTGCAAAGCGTCGACCAGACGGATCAGCTCTTCAATGTTACGGCCCAGCGGCAGGTCATTGATGATCTGCGAGCGGACAACGCCTTTGTCGTCGATCAGGAACGCGCCACGGAAAGCCACACCGCCTTCGGACTCAACGTCGTAAGCCTTGGCGATTTCGTGCTTCAGGTCGGCAGCCATGGTGTAGCGAACTTCGCCGATACCACCATTGTTGACCGGGGTGTTGCGCCAGGCGTTGTGGGTGAAGTGCGAGTCGATAGAAACGGCGATCACTTCAACGTTGCGTGCCTTGAAGTCAGACATGCGGTTGTCCAGAGCGATCAGCTCGGACGGGCAAACGAAGGTGAAGTCCAGTGGGTAGAAGAACACCAGGCCGTATTTGCCTTTGATGGCCGACGACAGGGTGAAGCTGTCTACGATTTCGCCATTGCCGAGTACGGCCGGTACGGTGAAGTCAGGGGCTTGTTTGCCTACGAGTACGCTCATTGGATATCTCCTGGTGTAAAAACGTGAAGTTCCGGGTTTGCGCCAGCCTGCCACCTTCAGGCGACAGCCCTGTGACACGAACCCGCTTCATAAGGACCGGCCATCATACACTGCGTTTTTGACCTGTCCTTAACGGTTTTTTGTCAGGGGAAATGCAGTCGACGGGTTTTCCTCGTGATCGATGCTGAGAGGAAACCGTTCGTCAGCCCTGATCAAAGCTTTCAGAAACCACTTTGACAATCATTCTCGTTAACATTAAGATCCATCGCAATTGAGTCACAACCAGCGACGGTTTTCACTTATGTATGTTTGCCTCTGCACTGGCGTCACCGACGGTCAAATCCGCGAAGCGATCTATGAAGGTTGCTGCAGCTATAAGGAAGTCCGTCAGGCCACCGGCGTAGCCAGCCAATGCGGCAAATGTGCCTGCCTTGCCAAGGAAGTGGTCCGCGAAACCCTGACCAAATTGCAATCGGCCCAGGCCGCGATTCCGTACCCTGTAGAATTTACGGCCGCGTAATTAACGTATTTCAAAGAACCGGACTTGATGTCCGGTTTTTTTATGTCTGAAAATCAATCGCTTACGCTCTAGACGCGGAACACAAACATTCTTATTCCGATTAATTTTCACTTAAGTTTCAATAACTTAGGTTTGACACTCTTAATTACGCGGCTCAAACTCTGCCTTATAGACAGCTACTTAGGGCAGGACCCCATCATGAAAGGCGACGTTACAGTCATCCAGCATCTCAACAAAATCCTTGCCAATGAGCTGGTCGCGATCAATCAATACTTCCTGCATGCACGCATGTACGAAGATTGGGGCCTGAACAAGCTCGGCAAGCACGAATACCACGAATCCATCGACGAGATGAAGCACGCGGACAAGCTGATCAAGCGCATCCTGTTCCTTGAAGGCCTGCCGAACGTCCAGGACCTGGGCAAGCTGCAGATCGGCGAACACACCAAGGAAATGCTTGAATGCGACCTGCGTATCGAACGCACCGGTCATGCGGATCTCAAAGTGGCTATCGCTCATTGCGAAACCGTTGGCGACTTTGGTAGCCGTGAACTGCTTGAAGATATTCTTGAATCCGAAGAAGAACATATCGACTGGCTGGAAACCCAACTGGGCCTGATCGATAAAGTCGGTCTTGAGAACTATCTGCAGTCGCAGATGGGCGAAGAGTAGGAGCTGTGTAGGAGCTGTGTAGGAGC
>NZ_JBBWCB010000127.1:0-15187 GCF_039888995.1 Pseudomonas rossensis
CCACCAGATCTGCACGGCCGCGAATCGCACAACCCTACACCATCAGCACCGGTTGAGTGCATTTGGCGCTATCATTGCGCGATTGAACCAGTCAACGAGGCAGATAGATGTCGGTAGCAAAAAGTGTCAACGGGTTCCTGATCAATCAGGCGAAAGACGGCCAGTGGTGGGTAGACAGTGCCAGCGGCGAGAATATTGCCGGGCCTTTCCCGACCGAGGCGTTGGCGATTGAAGTAGCATCCGTATTGGAGCTCGAACACCCAGCCCCGAAGCGTCGCGGCAAGGACAAGTCCTGAGAAGCACCCGACTCGACCCAAGCCCTGCTCGCGCAGGGCTTTTTTGTGATTGCCTGCAACCAAGTGGCCATTCGCTATAACCTTTTGATGCCTGCGCTGTCACAGGCTCAGCCCCTTCATCCTGACGACGACAACGACATGAATAAATTTTTGCCACTGATCGCGGCACTGGCCCTGAGCGGCTGCGCCACTTCCGAAACGACCTACCTGAACAACGGCGAGCAAGGCCTGGCGATCGACTGCTCCGGGGAAGCCAATTCCTGGGCCACCTGCTACGAAAAAGCCGATGCCTCTTGCGCCGGCACCGGCTATCGAATCGTCGGTACCGATGGAACACCTTCGACCAAGGAAAGCGACAAGACCCTGGGTGTCGACGTCGGCAACTACAAGAACCGCAACGTCGTGGTGGTGTGCAAGTAAGGCGCCCCTGCCCTACATGTGAATTTCGGCGAACTTGATCCCGAGGCCGCGCACCGTCTCGATCAAATCGTCGAGACGATTGAAGGATTCGACTTCATCGTTATCATCGACCAGAAAATAACTGCGCCCGGCGCTCTTCTTGAAAAACACGATCCATTCTCCCGAATTTGCCGGATTTTGGATCACGTGGGTGGCAGAAATGTGACCCTCTGCATGGCACTCCCGTACCTGCTCTCGCTTCATGCTCGACTCCAGAAATGACAATGCCGCCAAAGCGCTGCTTTGGCGGCATCGGTGCTGACTCGCGACAGTCTATCAGCCGGAAATGCACGCAGTAGCGGCATTGCGTACATCCATTGGGCGCAACGGCACATTGGAGATGCGCTCATGCAACTTGATGCTGCTGCCAGTGGAGCGGTCTTCGATATCAAATACCGCGGCCGGCCCCGAGGAGAACTTCTGCGGCACGATGACTCGCACACCGTCCTTCTGCGGCTCGACTTGCAGGGCTCCCCGGCTGCTGGCCAGTTTCTCGGTGAGGCATTGCGCGTACTCATGAGGCTTCTTGCCTGAAATCACGCTCATGGTCGGCAGCGACTCATTGATCTCCGAGACATTCGCGCAACCACTCATCGCTATCGCCATAGGCAGAAACAGCACACCCCACTTCATACAACACCTCCGATAAAGACACTCCGACAGCACAAATGCTGTTTTTCTCCGAGGCTTGCTGCGTTTATCGCTCATAGAGTTCCGTATAACTGTTTTTAATTGTCAAAGCAGACCTCGACGACCGGATAATAACCCGTTCGGGCTGATAAACTGCGCCAATCGCACATGCTATCGTTTTGATTTTGTAGAAAAAGCCCTTCTGGAGGCGCCTCATGAAATTTATCCACCAGCGCGAGCACCTCAACGAAGACGACATCGTCGTCATTCAATGCTCCCAAACATGCAATATCCGCTTGATGAACGACGCCAATTTCCGCAGCTTCAAGAATGGCGGCCGCCACACTTACCATGGTGGAGCATTCGACACCTTCCCGGCCCGTATTACTGCGCCAAGCACCGGTTTCTGGAACATCACCATCGACACGGTCAACCGCCGGCCGATCAGCGTAACTCGCAAACCGACCCTGACTCACACCATCAAGATCATCCGCCGCTCCAGCACGAAACTGAGCTGAGTGACACCCAAACACGAAGACAAGCAGGTATGACCGTGGCCCAAACGACCAAGTACGTCATCAAATACAAACTCAATGGTGAGCGTCGCTTCGAATTTGCCCAGCTTGAAAACGGCACCGAAGAAGAAGCCAAGGCCGCGCTGGACGTCATTCATGGCCAGGGCGACGACGTCATCAGCGAAATAAGCGTCAGCAAAGCGCTGTAACGGGATCCGGAGCGACAACATGGACGTCTGCTCCTGCCTCTGGAATTCAACCGCAAGCGCCGGAGTGTTCACTCCAACCTCGCTCCCTAGACTGGCCACCTCAACCTTTGGTTCAGGAGTCAGAACATGCCTACTTCCTCGATTCGCTTCATCAGCGGCACTTCCAGCCTTGGCGTCTTGCTGCTCGCATTCAGCGCCGCGGGTTTGTGTGCGCTGCTGGTCGGTGATGATCTGGCAATGCTGGAACGAGATCTTTCGCAACGCTTCCCCGGCCAACAAGCACCGCAGCGCGATGAAGGCTTGATGCCTGCGCTGGAGCAAACCCTGCGCCACCTCGAAGACCCGCGCACCACCCTGGATTTGCCGCTGGATCTGACAGGCAGCGTTTTTCAACGGCGAGTCTGGGATGCCCTGCGGCAAATACCGGTGGGTGAAACCGCCAGCTATCTGGATATCGCGCGACAACTGGGTCAACCCACGGCTTTTCGGGCAGTGGCCAATGCCTGCGGAGCAAACCCGCTGGCGGTTATCGTGCCGTGCCATCGAGTGCTGCGTCAGGATGGCAGCCTCGGCGGCTACCGCTGGGGGCTGGAGCGCAAACGGCAACTGCTGGAGCGTGAGGCGCAGCGATGAGTGCGCAATTTCTCGACGGACTGGACTGGGTCATGCTGGAACAGCAACTCGATCAGGATGGCTGCGCGATCATCAGGTCGCTTTTAAGCCACAAGACGTGCGATGAAATCAGCGCTTTGTATGCCCGCCCCGAGCCGTTTCGCTCGCAAGTGGTCATGGCTCGTCACGGCTTTGGTCGTGGCGAGTACAAATACTTCAGGTACCCGCTGCCGGATATCGTCGCCCGTTTGCGCAGTGCGCTCTATCCTCGATTGGTGCCCATTGCCAATCGCTGGTACGAGCACATGGACCTGCCGACCCGTTTCCCTGAAGCGCATGAAGCGTTCCTCGAACGCTGCCATGCCGCCGGTCAGGAACGCCCGACGCCACTGTTGCTGCAATATGGACCGCAGGACTACAACTGCTTGCATCAGGACCTGTACGGCGAACACGTCTTCCCGCTGCAAGTGGCGATTCTGCTGTCAGAGCCGGACGACGACTTCACCGGCGGCGAGTTCGTGCTGACGGAACAGCGCCCACGGATGCAGTCGCGCCCCCAGGTCATTGGCCTGAAGAAAGGTGACGCGCTGATCTTTGCCGTCAACCAACGGCCGGTCAAAGGCGTTCGTGGCTATTACCGAGTCACCCTGCGCCACGGCGTGAGTCGCCTGCACAGCGGAAAACGGCATACCCTTGGAATCATCTTTCACGATGCGTTATGACCCCATGAACCCGATCACCTTCGACTTGTTTGCCGACGCGGAACCCGAGCAGCAACCCAGGCTCGATCGTATCGGCGAACAGTCCTGCGTCCTCAGAGGCTTTGCCCTGCCCTGGCTGGATCAGTTGCTGCCCGCACTGGACGCAGTTCTGGCGGCGGCACCGTTTCGGCAGATGATCACGCCCGGGGGCTTTACCATGTCTGTCGCCTTGAGCAGTTGCGGCGTGCTGGGCTGGACCACCGACCGCAGCGGTTACCGTTATACCCGCAATGATCCGCTGACCGGGAAACCCTGGCCGAAATTGCCCGAGGTGTTTCTCGAATTGGCACAAGCGGCGGCGCGGGAAGCAGGGTTCGCGGATTTCGTGCCTGATTCCTGCCTGATCAACCGTTACGTTCCCGGGGCCAAGATGTCGTTGCACCAGGACAAAGACGAAGTTTCCTACGCAGCGCCCATCGTTTCAGTGTCCCTGGGATTACCGGCGATGTTCCTGTTCGGCGGCTTCGAACGCAGCGATAAAAGCCAGCGGGTGCCGCTGCTCCATGGCGACATCGTGGTCTGGGGTGGCGTGGATCGTTTGCGTTATCACGGGGTCTTGCCGATCAAGGACGGCCAACACCCGCTACTGGGCGAACAACGGATCAACTTCACCTTTCGTACCGCCGGATGAAGCCTTCGAATTCGACCGCAAGACCCGGGGTGCAGCGACCCCGTCGGCTGGTTAATCTGCATGAAACGGATCAACGGACATGAAGCCATGACAAGCCATTCGACAAAGATTGCCACCGAGAACGATCCGCGCTGGGCCGCCGTCGTCGCGCGTGATCCCCGGGCAGACGGACAGTTTGTGTATGCGGTGAAAACCACCGGTATTTACTGCCGCCCCAGCAGCCTGGCGCGTTTGCCGAAACCGCAGAACGTCGAATTCTTCGACACGGCCGATCAGGCGCAAGCCGCCGGTTATCGCCCTAGCAAACGAGCCGCGAAGGATCAAAGCGACATCGCCGCGCAACATGCTGCGACCGTGGCGGCCGCTTGCCGCCAGATCGAAACCGCGGAGAATCTGCCTGTCCTGAGCGAACTGGCTGTTGCTGGGGGCCTCAGTAGCTTTCACTTCCATCGTGTGTTCAAAGCGGTTACCGGTCTGACGCCCAAGGGTTACGCCGCGGCCCATCGTTCACGCAGGGTCCGTGAGCGCCTCGCGGACGGAGACTCGGTGACCGATGCGCTGTATGACGCCGGCTTCAACTCCAACAGCCGTTTCTATGAATCCGCCGATCAACTATTGGGCATGAAACCCGGTGATTACCGCGCCGCCGGTCAGAACAACGACATTCATTTTGCTGTCGGCCAATGTTCTCTGGGGGCGATTCTGGTAGCGCAGAGTGAGCGTGGTGTTTGCGCGATCCTGCTGGGCGATGACCCGCACCAACTGGTCTGCGATCTGCAGGACAAGTTTCGACGCGCGAATCTGATTGGCGGCGACCAAGAGTTCGAGCAACTGATCGCCAAGGTTGTTGGTTTTATCGAAGCGCCGGCCCTTGGCCTGGACTTGCCGCTGGATATTCGTGGCACCGCTTTTCAAGAACGGGTCTGGCAAGCCCTGCGGGAGATTCCCGCCGGCTGCACTGCCAGCTACGCCGATATCGCTCAGCGAATCGGCGCGCCAAAAGCGATGCGCGCCGTGGCTCAAGCCTGCGGCGCGAACAATCTGGCGGTGGCGATTCCGTGCCACCGCGTGGTGCGCAGCGACGGCAACCTTTCAGGCTATCGCTGGGGTGTGGAGCGCAAGCGTCAGTTGCTTGAGCGCGAAAACCCGTCTGAGTCCTGAATGCCGATATAGACCGACACTGAATCCGGGCTGGTATAAACCTCGAAGTCTGTGGCGAACGTACGGCAAACCTGCGGGTTGTCCTTAAAGTAGGCCCAGATCAGGCCCCACGCCTGAATGACTCTGTCCGGCATCGCCCCTTTGGCGCTGAACACCAGGTATTCGCCTCCCTCCACCTGAACCTGCGGAAAGTCCTCGGAGGGCGCGGTGACCGCCACCCCCGCGGTCACATCGAAGTGGCCCGAAGCGTCGGACTCGTAGTTGGAATAGACGCCGTACACAAAGGAATCCGGCTGTTTGTGGGCAATCTTGTCGAAAATTCCCTCAACGAAAAATTGTTCCCACATCGGGCCGATGCGCGCTGTGTCCGGGTGCTGCTCAGCGGCATTGCGGGTGCGCACTTGCAAACCCGAGACGCTAAAGGGCCGCACTTCACGCTGTTTTACATCCATGGTCGATAACCCTTGTCTGTGTCGTTTGTCTGTTTGATTGGCGGTGAGACAGTCAACGATTGACGTCGACCACCACCCGCCCACGCAATTGGCCTGCGAGCAAACGCGGTGCGGCTTCGATCACTTCGCTCAAGCCGATTTCGTGGCTGATCAACGGCAGCAAGGCAAAGTCGAGATCCTTGGCCAGACGATTCCAGGCCAGTATCCGCTTGGCTTTGGGCTGAGTCACGCTGTTGATCCCGGCCAGGGTCACACCGCGCAAAATGAACGGGGCGACTGAAGCCGGAAAGTCCATGCCTTGCGCCAGGCCACACGCGGCGACAGTGCCGTTGGCCTTCGTGCTGGCACAGGCATTGGCCAGGGTGTGGCTGCCGACCGAGTCGATAACCGCCGCCCAACGCTCCTTGGCCAAGGGCTTGCCCGGTTCGGACAGCGTGGCGCGGTCGATGATTTCGCTGGCGCCCAGTTGCTTGAGGTAATCGTGCTCGAAGGTTCGGCCGGTGGACGCGACCACCCGATAGCCGAGCTTGCTCAGCAGTGCGATGGCGAAACTGCCTACACCGCCATTGGCGCCGGTGACCAATACGTCGCCCTGCTCAGGCGTCACGCCATTATGTTCCAGCGCCAGGATGCTCAGCATCGCCGTGTAACCCGCCGTGCCGATGGCCATCGCTTGCGCCGCAGTGAACTCCTTGGGTAGCGGAATCAACCAGTCGCCATTCAAGCGAGCCTTCTGCGCCAGTCCGCCCCAATGTCCTTCGCCAACTCCCCAGCCATTGAGTACGACCTGATCACCGACCTTGTAGTCCGGATGCCCACTGACTTCGACAGTGCCTGCCAGATCGATCCCCGGCACCATCGGGAATTTTCGCACCACCGGGCTGCTGCCGGTGATCGCCAGGCCATCCTTGAAGTTCAGCGTGCTGTACGCCACACGCACAGTCACATCGCCTTCGGGCAGTTGATCGTCATTGATCTCTTGCAGTGTGGCCCGGTAACCGCTGTCGTCCTTGTCGATCAAAATGCCTTGGAACATTGCTGCCTCCAGATGAAATCACTCAATTTGGTGCAGTTGAAATAACACATAGCAACATTTCACCGTACTCGACTTTAAGCCAAGAGTGGCACACGAACTGAAAACTCGACTGGCCTTGTATCAGTCATTGCTGATACAAAAACGGTCCTAGCGTCCCTGCCCTGTTATGACGTCGGAGAACCTTTCAAATGAGCAAATGGCCAGACACTCGCATTCTTGACCTGCTCGGCATTGAGCTGCCGATCATCCAGGCGCCCATGGCCGGCGCGACCGGTACGGCCATGGTTATTGCAGCCAGTAATGCCGGCGGCCTGGGCTCGATGCCCGCCGCCATGTTGAGCATCGATCGGTTACGCGAGGAGCTGAAAACGATTCGCCAACACACTCAGCGCCCGATCAATGTCAACTACTTCTGCCATCAGCCGCCCGCCGCCGATGAGCAACGCGCTCAAGACTGGAAGAATCTGCTGGAACCCTACTACCGGGAACTTGGAGTGGACTTCGACGCGCCGACGCCAGTGTCCAATCGAGCGCCGTTCGATAGCGCAGCCTGCGAAGTGATCGAAGAGTTTCGCCCCGAAGTCGTGAGTTTCCACTTCGGCCTGCCGGAAAAGTCCCTGCTGGATCGCGTGAAAGCCACTGGGGCGAAAGTGCTCTCCTCGGCCACCACCGTCGAAGAGGCCATTTGGCTCGAGCAGCACGGTTGTGACGCAATCATTGCCATGGGGTATGAAGCCGGTGGTCATCGGGGCATGTTTCTCAGTGATGATCTGAGCAGTCAGGTGGGGATCTTTGCGTTGGTGCCGCAGATCGTTGATGCCGTGAAAGTGCCGGTGATTGCTGCCGGCGGGATTGCCGATGCACGAGGCGTCGCGGCAGCATTCCTGTTGGGGGCTTCGGCGGTGCAAGTGGGCACGGCGTACTTGTTCACGCCAGAAGCCAAGGTCAGCGCGTCTCATCACAAGGCGTTGCGCACCGCCAAGGAAAGTGAGACAGCCGTCACTAACATTTTCACCGGACGCCCGGCGCGTGGAATTCTCAATAGGGTGATGCGCGAACTCGGGCCCATGAGCGCCAAAGCACCGGCCTTCCCGCTGGCGGGTGGTGCGCTGATGCCGTTGCGGGCCAAGGGGGAAGCAGATTTCAGCAATCTCTGGGCGGGCCAGGCATTCACGCTGGGCGTTGAAATGACCACGGCTGAACTGACCCGGCGCTTGGCTGATGAAGGATTGGCCAAGTTGGTTCGTCGGTAAGACACGTCCGTGTAGCAGGGACATGCGCGACCTCAACAACGCGCATCCGACACATTCCGTTTGCGGGCATTTCGCTATATATTCCGCTATATAGCGTTTGCCCCCTCGCTGCACTTGCCTACAACGGAGCCGTTTCATGACCATTCGTGCCTCACGTTTTGCCCCCACCTGCCTGGCAACCCTGCTTGCAGTGTTCGCTTTCGGGTCCGCCCAGGCGGACGAAGTCCAGGTTGCCGTCGCCGCCAACTTCACTGCACCCATTCAGGCGATCGCCGCCGATTTCGAAAAAGACACCGGGCATAAACTGGTCGCAGCCTATGGTGCCACCGGCCAGTTCTACACCCAGATCAAGAACGGCGCACCGTTCGAAGTGTTCCTCTCGGCGGATGACACCACCCCGCAAAAACTCGAAACCGAAGGCGACACCGTCAAAGGCTCGCGCTTCACCTACGCCATCGGCACCCTGGCGCTGTGGTCGGCCAAGGAAGGTTATGTCGATGCCAAGGGCGAAGTGCTGAAAAAGAACGAATACCAGCACCTGTCCATCGCCAACCCGAAAGCGGCGCCTTACGGTCTGGCCGCCACTCAGGTACTGGCCAAGCTGGGCCTGTCCGACCAGGTCAAAGCCAAGATCGTTGAAGGCCAGAACATCACCCAGGCCTATCAATTCGTTTCCACCGGCAACGCCGAACTGGGTTTTGTGGCCTTGTCGCAGATCTACAAAGACGGCAAAGTCACCGGCGGCTCGGCCTGGATCGTTCCAGCCGACATGCACGACCCGATCAAACAAGATGCGGTAATTCTCAACAAGGGCAAGGACAACCCGGCTGCCAAGGCACTGGTTGAGTACCTCAAAGGCCCGAAAGCCGCCGCTGTCATCAAATCCTACGGTTACCAACTCTAAATGACGCTATCGAGTGCCGACTTTTCCGCCATCTGGCTGACCCTGAAACTGGCGTCGCTGACGACAGTCATCCTGCTGGTCATCGGCACTCCGATTGCGTTATGGCTGTCGCGCACCCGCTCGTGGTTGCGCGGCCCGGTCGGGGCGATCGTCGCCCTGCCCCTGGTGCTGCCGCCGACGGTGATTGGCTTTTATCTGTTGCTGGCGCTCGGCCCTAACGGGTTTATCGGCCACTTCACCCAGTCACTGGGACTCGGCACCCTGACTTTCAGTTTTGCAGGGTTAGTGATCGGCTCGGTGCTGTACTCGATGCCGTTCGTGGTCCAACCACTGCAAAACGCTTTTTCTTCCATCGGCACTCGCCCCTTGGAGGTGGCCGCGACCTTACGCGCCAATCCCTGGGACACGTTTTTCAGCGTGATCCTGCCGCTGGCCCGCCCCGGTTTCATCACCGCTGCCATTCTCGGTTTCGCCCACACCGTGGGTGAATTCGGCGTGGTGCTGATGATCGGCGGCAACATTCCCGATAAAACCCGCGTGGTCTCGGTGCAGATCTACGATCACGTCGAAGCCATGGAATACGCCCAGGCCCATTGGCTAGCCGGGGCGATGCTGGTGTTCTCCTTTATTGTGTTGCTGGCGCTTTACTCCAGCCGTAAAACCAAAGCGGGCTGGAGCTGATCGATGATTCATACGCGTTTAAAACTGAGGTATTCAGGGTTCGCCCTGGAAGTGGATCTGCAATTGCCCGGCCGCGGAGTCACTGCACTTTACGGTCATTCCGGTTCGGGCAAGACCACCTGCCTGCGCTGCATTGCTGGCCTGGAGAAGGCCGAGCAGGGATTCGTCCAGGTCAACGATGAAGTCTGGCAGGACAGCGACAAGAAGATTTTCGTGCCGCCACACAAACGTGCGTTGGGTTACGTCTTCCAGGAAGCCAGCCTGTTTCCCCATCTGTCGGTGCTGGCCAATCTGCAGTTCGGCCTCAAGCGCATTCCTCGCCCACAGCGACGGGTCGACATGGCACACGCGAGCGAACTGCTCGGGATCGGCCATTTGCTGGATCGCCATCCGCAGCACCTTTCCGGCGGGGAACGGCAGCGGGTCGGCATCGCGCGCGCCCTGCTTACCAGCCCGAAACTATTGCTGATGGACGAGCCGCTGGCGGCATTGGATAGCCAGCGTAAAAACGAAATCCTGCCTTACCTGCAGCGACTGCACGATGAACTGGACATCCCGGTGCTGTACGTCAGCCACTCACAGGATGAAGTCGCGCGGTTAGCCGACCACCTCGTTCTGCTCAGCAACGGCAAGGCGCTGGCCAGCGGCCCTATAGGCGAAACGCTGGCCCGTCTCGACCTGCCCTTGGCGCTGGGCGACGACGCCGGCGTGGTGATCGAGGGCCACGTCAGTGCCCATGACGCCGACTACCAGTTGCTGACTCTGCAACTGCCCGACACGACCCTGAACATTCGAGTGGCTCACTCACCGATGGCCCTGGGGCAGACACTGCGCTGCAAGGTTCAGGCGCGGGATGTCAGCCTGAGCCTGCAAAGCGTCGAGCAAAGCAGCATCCTCAATCGCCTGCCGGTCACCGTGATCAGTGAAATGGGGGCGGACAACGCCGCCCACGTACTGATCCGTCTGGACGCTGGCGGCACACCACTGCTGGCGCGGATCACCCGCTACTCCCGGGACCAATTGGGCGTGCACCCCGGCCAGCAACTCTGGGCACAGATCAAGGCGGTAGCAGTGCTGGCATAAATCCGCTGGCACGACTGCAATGGCGTGCGGTCAATGGCTGTAACGGCCCCTGATCCATTGCCAAGGACTACCGCCATGCCCGATACCGCGCTGTCCGATGTGCTGCCATCCGACCTGCATTACGTCGATGACACCCAGCCCGGCATCACCCGCAAGAAACTGCGCGGCAAGTTCTGCTATCACGACCCTGCGGGTCAGCGCATTACCGATCAAGACGAGATAAAACGCATCAATGCCCTCGCCGTGCCCCCGGCCTACACCGATGTGTGGATCTGCGCAGACCCGCGCGGCCATCTGCAAGCTACCGGTCGTGATGCCAGAGGTCGAAAGCAATACCGTTATCACCCACGCTGGCGAGAAGTGCGCGATGCCGACAAATACTCGCGCCTACGAGACTTCGGCCTGGCCCTGCCGAAACTGCGCAAACAGCTTGAAACACTGTTGGCGGCTCCCGGTTTTAGCCGGGACAAGGTCATGGCCACGGTCATCACATTGCTCGATGCGACGCTGATCCGGGTCGGCAACACCCAGTACGCTCGGGACAACCGCTCCTACGGCCTGACCACCCTGCGCAACCGTCACGTCGAGGTCAACGGCAGCGCGATCCTGTTCCAGTTCCGCGGCAAGAGCGGCGTCGAGCATCAGATCACCGTGAAAGACCGACGCCTGGCGCGGATTATCAAACGCTGCCTGGAAATTCCCGGGCAAAACCTGTTTCAGTACCTGGATGAAAACGGTGAGCGACACACCGTCAGTTCCTCCGACGTCAACGCCTACCTGCAAACCCTCACCGGTGCCGACTTCACAGCCAAGGACTACCGCACCTGGGCCGGCAGCGCGTTGGCGTTGGCGGTTTTGCGGGAACTGCAGTGGGAGCCCGAGTCGGACGCCAAACGGCATGTGGTGGAGATGGTCAAGAACGTTGCCAAACAACTGGGCAACACCCCGGCCGTCTGCCGCAAGTGCTACATCCACCCGGCGGTGCTCGATGGTTTTCTTTTGGGTGCGTTGGCTGAGCTGCCCAGACCGCGAGCGCGCAAAGGGCTCAGGGCAGAGGAAGTCGGGCTGGCGGTGTTTTTGGAGAGGAGGGTCGCAATGGCTGAGGCGACGAACTGACCTGTCTATTTTTTTGCACGATCGCCCATGGCTTCTATAGTTGATGTGAACTGAATTAGCTGCGGTGACGCCATGGAAGACATTTTCGTTGTGAAGCGATGCAACAAGATCATCATCCATGGGCGCCGGGCGGGAGAACCCGATCATCCACCACCCGACGCCGCCGTCTGGTATCGCATCGCCGATACTCGAACCCGCGGCTTCATCGGTGACGGTTTCGATCGTGAAGAAGACGCCTTGCGTGAATGCTGGCAGCTCAATTCCAGGTCGCAAGTGACGGCCCGACAAGGCTAAGGTCACCTGCCTTTTAGGGGTCTATACTGAAAAAGCTGAAGGAACAGCGACCCCATCGGCAGAAAGCTCGCTCCCCGCGGGCTTTTTGCTGCCAATACAGGTTTCTTGAACGGAGGTGTTTGCCATGTCCGAAAAAGAGTCCATCACCACTCTGCTCACCCTGCTCGACTCCCGTCAGGCTCGCCTTGCAGCGGCGTGCAAGGAAATCGCCGACTGGGTCGATCATCAAGGCGGGCACCCGACGGCCCTCAGAATCCGTGATCGGCTGAACGACATCGAGAAGGACGCGCCACTGATTCGCAATACGCTGTCTTCGCTCAAACCTGTCGACCCGCCCCTGCCGCGGTTCAGATGATTCGATCTGGACATCCTCAAGGACACGGCCTGATTCAGGACGCATGAACGGCGACTTTATCGTCACCGGGTGCGTCCTTGCCTGAGCGCTTCCTGCTACATCCCCAACCTAGCCTGGCGCTGGGCTTTTTTATGGCTGCGCAGTCTGTTTCACACTGCGTTCACATCTCAGGCTCTACATTGACCGGACTCCTTTGAAGAATCCCCTGGCCCGCCCGCATGCGGGCCTTTTTTTTGCCCATTAATCAGGCAACGAACGTCGCCGTACGCTGGAGGTCAAACCATTACACGCAACGAAGGAGACGTCTGATGGTTACTCACTTCAAAGTTGGCGGGCATTTGGCCTGCGGTCACAAAGGCAGCAAACTCGTTTCAACCAGCGAACTGACCCGAGTGAAATGCAGAAGCTGCCGCAACACCGACGCGTTCAAGGATGCGCGCAAAGACGAGCGCAACGCTGCCCGCCGCGCCGCACGCAAAGCCAAAGTTACGCACACCGCCAATGACTGGCGTGCGGCTTGGGTCGAACGGCTCACCGCCATGGAAGGACTGCAACGATTGCCTCGTGGTTTTACCGGTCAGCCTTTCGTTTAGCTGACAGCATCAGCGGCTGAATCGAATTCACTCGATCCGGCCGCTGGCGCCATGATTTCCAGCAACGACATGCGCTTGAAGGCTTCGACCAGACCACGCCCCTCCTGGGGTGCACATGAGATGGCCAGCCGCATGGTCGCCTCCCCCAAATGCCAGATCAGAAACGCAGATTCCCGAACCCGCAACGCATCGCTGTCGGGGAATACTCGAAGCATCGCGTCGGCCAATAACCCGCCCGCAATACGACTCTCCTGCAGTTCCAACTCCATGAGCTGTTTGTCCGCCTGCATCCCGGACCAGATATCACGCATCGCCGGTGTAGCAAAAACGATCTCGTAATACTGATCGAGCAGATCCGAATAGGCTGCTTGCAATCCTTGCGCGTCCTCGACTGCACCCAATGCCTCTTCGATACAGCGACGGCTTACGGCGTTATAGCGCTCGGCCAGCATCCGAATCACCGAACTCTTGTCGGGAAAGTATTGATAAAGAGATCCGATCGATATGTCTGAACGCTCGGCAATTTCACTCATTTTTAATTGATCGCTGCCCTTGGTCTCGATCAGCTGAGTTGCCACGGCGAGAATTCGCTCCTGCCGCTCTCTACTGCGTTGTTGCGTGGGGGTGCGCCGAGTCGGCTCTGAAACAAGCGGCTCGGGCCCCTCAGGGGTTTTCCTGGACACTGGCGTGCTTCCCGTTCAAGAACATGACATAGCCTCACCTTAGCACCGCCCGTCAGCGCGCCCAATAGGGAGCCTCCATACGTCGGTTTCTTCAGTTCTGTTGATTGACGGCATAACGTGAGCGTTTATCATCTTTTTAACATGAGTATTGCTCACATTAATCCGATGGAGGTGAACGCGATGAAAACCAATCAAGAGAACATCCTGATTCTCGGCGCGACTGGCAAAACCGGTCGGCGAATTGCCCAACGACTGGAAGCTGCCGGCCGGTCTGTGCGTCTGGGTTCCCGCGTGGCGACCCCACCCTTCGATTGGGAAGATCGAGTGTCCTGGGAAGCAGCCCTTGAGGGCATTCACGCGGTCTACCTCTCCTTTCAACCAGACCTCGCTGTCCCCGGCGCGCTCGAAACGGTTCAGGCATTCACCGATCAGGCAGTCAAAAGCGGCGTCAGCAAACTGGTGCTGCTGTCAGGGCGCGGCGAGGTCGAAGCGGAACAGGCCGAACGCGTCATCCAGAACAGCGGAGTCGACTGGACAATCCTGCGGGCCAGCTGGTTCTTCCAGAATTTCAGCGAGGCGCACTTCCTGGAGCCTATCCTTCAGGGGGAATTGGCCCTCCCCGTCGGTCATATCGCAGAGCCCTTCATCGACGCAGAAGACATCGCCGAGATCGCGGTCGAGGCGCTGACCAAATCAGAGCACTCAGGGCAACTCTATGAACTGACGGGCCCACGAGCGCTGACTTTTGCCGAAGCCGCTGATGAAATCGCCCGTGCGACAAAACGCGAAATCCGTTTCGCCGCAGTGCCACCGGAGGCTTATCGTCAGGCGTTGGAACAGGAAGAACTTCCTGCACAACTGATCGACCTGGTGCTGTATCTCTTCACCACCGTGCTTGATGGCCGCAATACACCGGTTGCCGATGGAGTGCAGCGTGCGCTGGGTCGGCCGGCGCGGGACTTTTCCGACTATGTACGGCGCACGGCTGCTACGGGCGTCTGGGCAAATGAGGGATGAAATCGAGTATTGCATTCCATCACGAACCCAATAACGGCACCAGCGAAGTGCCCCCCAGCACCCTGCCATTTTTGGCGGCAAACAGATTTCTCGACTAGGGTTCTATCGAATCGAAATGGCGCCGGCTGCGTTGGCGGGCCTTGATCAAGGAGGAGACAGATGACACCTATTCGTATTGCTGAGAAAACCTATCGCACTTGGTCCAGCCCTATCTTGCTTGAACTCAAAGAAAGACAGCATCAGCTCGATCCGGCAGCCCGTCAGGCCCTTCAAAATGTCTTGGTAGAGAGAAGGCTCGTCGATACCGGCAACCCTTCTGGCGAAGATCGACGCGGCGCTAATCCAGGGGCTAGCGGCCGGGATCAATAGCCGTGGCCGACTCAAAATAGCGGACCAGAAACAAACAAGGGTTTGCATCAGCTTTCGCCCGCAAACCCTTGATTTTA
>NZ_JBBWCB010000128.1:0-15136 GCF_039888995.1 Pseudomonas rossensis
GGAATATGTACGGCTGCTACCCATGAAATTACCGAACACTTACGAAAGAGTAAGCAAACACTTACAGCGAGAGACTACAAACCAGAGGGGTTACGGAGGGAACTCCCAGCCTGTCTCCCAGGCAATAAAAAACCCTGAACCAGTCAGGGCTTTTTAATGCCAGCCAGCAAATTGCTTATTGAAACAGCGACTCGCTCGACAGGCCATTCTTCTCGAGAATCTCCCGAAGACGCTTCAGGCCTTCAACCTGAATCTGTCTGACCCGCTCCCGGGTCAGGCCAATCTCCAGGCCTACATCTTCAAGCGTGCTGCTCTCGTGACCGCGCAGGCCGAAGCGGCGTATCACCACTTCACGTTGCTTGTCGGTCAGCTCCGAGAGCCATTGATCGATGCTCTGGGACAGGTCGTCATCCTGCAACAGTTCACATGGATCGGTTGGACGGTCATCGGTAAGGGTGTCCAGCAGGGTTTTATCCGAATCCGGACCCAGCGAGACGTCGACCGAAGAAACCCGCTCGTTTAGGCCGAGCATGCGCTTGACCTCTCCCACTGGTTTTTCCAGCAGGTTGGCAATCTCTTCGGGTGAGGGTTCGTGATCGAGTTTTTGCGTCAGCTCCCGTGCAGCCCGCAGGTACACGTTGAGCTCTTTGACCACATGAATCGGCAACCGGATGGTCCGGGTCTGATTCATGATCGCGCGCTCGATGGTCTGACGAATCCACCAGGTCGCGTAGGTCGAAAAGCGGAAGCCGCGCTCGGGGTCGAACTTCTCTACTGCCCGGATAAGACCGAGGTTGCCCTCTTCGATCAGGTCCAGCAGCGACAGGCCACGATTGACGTAACGCCGGGCGATTTTCACCACCAGCCGCAGGTTACTTTCAATCATGCGTTTGCGCCCAGCCGGATCTCCACTTTGCGACAAACGCGCAAAATGAACTTCTTCTTCGGGGGACAGCAGAGGGGAAAAGCCAATCTCATTGAGGTACAGCTGCGTGGCATCGAGTGCACGCGTGTAGTCAATGTACTTGTGTTGCTTTAACGAGGCGGAGTGTTTGGATTTGGCACGAACGGAAGGTGGAGCAGCCCCTTCATCATTCGACATCGAATCCGTAGCGATGCCGGTCTCCATCAGGAGAACCTCATCGTCGATGTCAAACTCCGGCACTTCTTTACTGAGAGCCATTGTTATAGTCCTTTGGTGAGTTCGACCTCAGGCTCAAGCGGCGCCTCTATCCTTGGCAACGCTGGAGCCTGTTCCCTCTACGCGACGGAACAGACTGGAAAGCGATCAACGACGTGGCAGGAATTGCAGCGGATCTACAGGTTTACCTTGTCGGCGAATCTCAAAATGCAGCTTCACCCGGTCTGTACCCGTTGACCCCATTTCGGCAATTGTCTGTCCGACCTTGACCTGCTGCCCCTCCCGAACCAACAGCCTGCGGTTATGTCCGTAGGCACTGACGTAGGTATCGCTGTGTTTGATGATGACTAATTCGCCGTAGCCCCTTAAGCCACTCCCGGCGTATACCACCGTCCCATCAGACGCAGCTAAAACAGGCTGTCCCAAATCCCCGGCGATATCAATTCCTTTATTCAAACTGCCGTTTGAAGAGAATTTTCCAATGAGAATGCCATTAGATGGCCACCCCCAGCCGGTCGGGGCCGGACCGGCAGGAGGCATCGGAGCAGGGGTCGACTTGCTGGCGACGGACGGTCCAACCACTGCTGTGCTGGTGGTTGCGCCATTCGCCTGGCGCCGGATAACCGTGGTTTTCAGCGACGAAGAAGGCGTTGAATCTATGGAGCTGGCCACCGGCGTCGGCGTTGAACCGGTGCGACCGTCAAAGCGAATCGTCTGACCCGGATGGATCGTGTAAGGCGTAGGAATGTTGTTGCGTGCCGCGAGGGCTTTGTAGTCCCAGCCGTAGCGAAATGCGATGGAGAACAAGGTGTCTTTAGGTCGGACGACGTATTGACCCGTGGTCACTGCCGGACGCTGGGCGACGGCGTTGTTGCGATCGACGATGCGTACATCGCTCGATTTGTTGCTGGAGCAACCGACCAGCAAGGTGCTCAAGACAAGGCCAGTCACCAGGCGCTGAAAGCTCGTTTTACCCATTCGCTGCGCAATGACTGTGAGACTCACCCGCCGCTCCCTTTGTGGTGGCTGAAAATGTGGATTGCCGTGTTCCGGCATTGAAATGTCGCAAGTATAACGAGCCGTGCAGGCTTTACCTTTAATGAAGCGAAATGACTTCGCGCACACGTTTGCTGCCTGACGATGAATCCCGTTTAACTGATCGATGCCGCTGTAAGACAGGAGCAATCGAAGAGAATTCAGCGCGCTGAAACAAATGCTCAGGCGAGCGGCCCATTGAGTAACGGGACGAAGCGAACAGCCCCCAGAACACGCCTGGAAAAGCCCTGCTCTTCCCGGATGATCAGCATCAATTGTTGAACCTCACCCGATCCGACCGGGATCACCAGCCGCCCTCCCGGCGCCAATTGATCAAGCAGCGCCTGAGGTACATCGGTCGCCACCGCGGTCACGATAATGCCGTTGTACGGCGCCAGCGCCGGCCAGCCTTCCCAACCATCGCCCCAGCGGAACACCACGTTGCGCAGGTTCAGCTCCACCAGGCGTTCCTTGGCCCGATCCTGCAAAACCTTGATGCGCTCGACGGAAAATACCCGCTCGACCAGTTGCGACAGCACCGCCGTCTGATAGCCCGAGCCGGTGCCGATTTCCATCACCTTGTCGAGAGGACCTGCCTCCAGCAGCAACTCGCTCATGCGAGCCACCATATAAGGCTGCGAGATGGTCTGGTTATTGCCGATCGGCAGCGCCGTGTCTTCGTAGGCACGGTGAGCCAGCGCCTCGTCGACGAACAGGTGACGCGGTGTACGGCGAATGACTTCCAGCACCTTGGCGTTGGAAATTCCCTCTTCATACAGGCGCTGAATAAGGCGCTCACGGGTCCGTTGTGAGGTCATCCCGATGCCACGACGCAGAATATCGTCTTGTTCACGAGCCATTAGTTCAGCCCCTCCAGCCAGCCATCGAGACTTCTGAAGGCATCATTAAAGGTGCGATCCAGTTGCAGTGGGGTGATTGAAACATAGCCTTGCATCACCGCATGAAAATCGGTGCCCGGGCCACCGTCTTCGGCATCCCCCGCCGCCGCAATCCAGTAACCGGATTTACCGCGCGGATCGACCACTTTCATCGGCGCTGCAGCACGAGCGCGATGTCCGAGGCGGGTCAGCTGAATACCGCGGATGTGGTCCAGCGGCAAATTGGGAATGTTCACGTTCAGTACCGTACGCGGTGGCAGTTCAAGGTCCGCGTGAGCCTCTACCAGTTTGCGCGCAAAGTACGCGGCGGTGGGAAGGTTCTCCACTTGCCGTGAGACCAACGAAAAGGCAAACGAAGGACGCGCCAGGAAACGTCCCTCAAGGGCCGCCGCCACGGTGCCGGAATACAACACGTCATCACCCAGGTTGGCGCCCAGGTTGATGCCCGAAACCACCATGTCCGGCTCGCGCTCCAGCAAGCCATTGAGGCCCAGGTGCACGCAATCGGTCGGTGTGCCATTGAGGCTGATAAAGCCGTTGACCAGGGTTTGCGGGTGTAACGGACGGTCGAGCGTCAGCGAGCTGCTGGCGCCGCTTTTGTCTTGGTCCGGGGCGATAACCACGCATTCGGTGTAATCCGCCAGCGCAGCATAAAGCGCGGCGAGTCCGGGTGCGGTTACCCCATCGTCGTTAGAAATCAGAATACGCATGGGCTGTCCGTCTGCCCCACCGGCACCAGATCAACGAGCTCGCGCACCAATACGGTGGCGAAGCATCCGGCCGGGAGGACGAATTCCAGTTGCAGAATGTCAGGCTCGGGATAATGCCACGTCAACCCACCAATGGGCAGCCGCAGGATGCGACGTTCGTGGCTCATACCGGCGTTAATCAACCAATCACGCAAGTCTGCTTCGCGAGTGGCGATTGCCTGCTCCAGTTCATGGACAGCGCCAGTGGCCGGCGAGTCACCTTCGCCCCACTGCGGACCGGTCGGGTGCAGATCGAGAATCGCCAGACGCGGGTCGCTGCACTCGGCTTCACCTGCCGGAAAGAAGCTGCGGCTGTCGGTGAAGGCCAGCAGATCGCCGACCTGAGCACACTGCCAGCTGCCATCGGCGACACGCGCCGCCAACACCTGATTAAACAGAAAACTGCGCGCCGTAGAGAGCAGACGCGAACGCACGTTGCGCTGTTCCGGCAACGCTTTACGCGCCGCCCATGCACGGGCATCGACCACGTTGCCGCCGTCAAATCCGAAACGCTGGGCACCGAAATAATTGGGAATACCTTGCTTGGCGATCAGTTGCAGACGCTCCTCGATCGCCGCTTTGTCGCCAGCGAATTGCGTCAGTCTCAACGTGAAGCCATTGGCTGAGTGAGCACCGCGTTGCAGCTTGCGTTTGTGCCGGCCGGTCTTGAGGATCTTCAGCGTATCGTTTTCTGCCGCCGACAGATCAGGATCGGCCTTGCCCGGCAGCTGCACGCTGAACCACTGGCGAGTCAGCGCCTGACGATCCTTGAGGCCCGCGTAACTGACGGTGCGCAATGGCACGCCCGCCGCCTTGGCGATCCGCCGTGCTGCTTCTTCGGTATTCAGACCGCGCTTTTCCACCCAGATCCACAAGTGTTCACCGTCGCCACTGAGGGGAATATTGAGGACTTCATCGACCTGAAAATCTTCCGCCGTGGCTTTCAATACTGCGGTGCCGAGGGCTTCGCCATAGGCACGTGGGCCGAGCAATTGCAGTTCGTTCATGCGCGCAGCAACAAGGCAACGGAGTGCACGGCAATGCCTTCTTCGCGACCGACAAAGCCGAGCTTTTCGGTGGTGGTAGCTTTCACGTTCACTTGATCCAACTCAACTTGAAGATCCGCGGCAATCAGCGCGCGCATCGATTCGATATGCGGGGCCATTTTCGGCGCCTGGGCGACAATGGTGTTATCGA
The DNA here is from genome assembly GCF_039888995.1 of Pseudomonas rossensis. NCBI lineage: Bacteria > Pseudomonadati > Pseudomonadota > Gammaproteobacteria > Pseudomonadales > Pseudomonadaceae > Pseudomonas > Pseudomonas rossensis. The sequence goes on from NZ_JBBWCB010000128.1 coordinate 5,022, forward strand.
CGTTGCCGACTTTCCAGCCCTTGGCGTGGATCAGTGCGACGACGTGACGCAACAGCACTCGGCTGTCGGCGCCCTTGAATGTCGGGTCGGTGTCCGGAAAATGTTTGCCGATATCACCCAGCGCAGCGGCGCCGAGCAAGGCATCGCTCAAGGCGTGCAGCAGGACGTCACCGTCGGAGTGAGCGAGCAGCCCGAAGCCGTGTGCAATGCGCACGCCGCCCAGAGTAATGAAATCGCCTTCAGCGAAACGGTGCACATCATAGCCGTGGCCAATACGCATAAAAAAACGCCCCGATTTTTGTCAGGGCGTGATTCTACCTGCATTAGGCGCCTAGGGCGCGTGCGTGATGCTGCAAGTGGTCGTCAATGAAGCTGGCGATGAAGAAATAGCTGTGGTCGTAGCCGGGTTGCAAGCGCAACGTCAGCGGATGACCGGCCAGTTTGGCGGCCTGTTGCAAGGCTTCAGGCTTGAGCTGGGTGGCCAGGAAATCGTCGCGATCACCTTGGTCGACCAACAACGGCAACTTCTCGTTCGCTTCGGCAATCAGGACGCAGGCATCCCACTCGCGCCATTTCGACCGGTCTTCCCCCAAGTAGCGGGAAAAGGCTTTCTGCCCCCAAGGGCAATCCATCGGATTGTTGATCGGCGAGAATGCCGACACCGACTGATAACGCTCCGGATTACGCAACGCGCAGACCAGCGCGCCGTGGCCGCCCATGGAATGACCGCTGATGCCGCGCTTGTCCGAGGCCGGGAAATGGGCTTCGACCAATGCAGGCAATTCCTGCACGACATAGTCATGCATCCGATAGTGTCGCGACCAGGGTTCCTGCGTGGCATTCAGATAAAACCCGGCACCGAGACCGAAGTCCCAGGCGCCATCCGGATCACCCGGCACATCAGGACCGCGAGGGCTGGTGTCCGGGGCAACGATGATCAGCCCCAGCTCGGCGGCCATGCGCATGGCGCCGGCCTTTTGCATGAAGTTTTCGTCGGTGCAGGTCAGGCCGGACAACCAGTACAGCACCGGCAACTTGCCGCCCTGCTCCGCTTGCGGCGGCAGGTACACGGCAAACACCATGTCGCAGCCGAGCACATCGGAGCGGTGCCGATAGCGTTTGTGCCAGCCGCCGAAGCTCTTCTGGCAGGAGATATTTTCCAGGCTCATGACCGACCTCAGAAATGGATGACGGAACGGATGCTCTTGCCTTCATGCATCAGGTCGAACGCCTTGTTGATATCTTCCAGGCCCATGGTGTGGGTGATGAAAGTATCCAGCGGGATCTCGCCGGTTTCGGCCATCTCGACATAGCTCGGCAACTCGGTACGGCCACGCACACCGCCGAACGCCGAACCGCGCCAAACGCGACCGGTCACCAGCTGGAATGGACGCGTGGAGATTTCCTGGCCGGCACCGGCCACACCGATGATGACCGACTCGCCCCAACCCTTGTGGCAGCACTCAAGTGCGGCACGCATCAATTGGACATTGCCGATGCATTCGAAGGAAAAGTCGACGCCGCCATCGGTCATGTCGACGATGACTTCCTGAATGGGACGATCGAAGTCTTTCGGGTTCACACAATCGGTTGCACCCAACTGCTTGGCGATCTCGAATTTGGCCGGGTTGATGTCGATGGCGATGATCCGCGCAGCCTTGGCTTTGACGGCGCCGATCACCGCCGACAGACCAATGCCGCCGAGGCCGAAAATGGCGACGGTATCACCTGGTTTTACCTTGGCGGTATTAAGAACTGCACCGATGCCGGTGGTGACACCGCAGCCCAGCAGGCAGACTTTTTCCAGTGGTGCTTCTTTTGGAATTTTGGCGACGGAGATTTCCGGCAGCACGGTGTACTCGGAGAACGTCGACGTCCCCATGTAGTGGAAAATTGGTTGGCCTTTGTAGGAAAAGCGCGAAGTGCCATCTGGCATCAGGCCTTTACCCTGAGTCGCGCGAATCGCCTGACACAGGTTGGTTTTGCCCGACAGACAGAATTTGCACTGGCGGCATTCCGGGGTGTACAGCGGGATCACATGATCGCCGACAGCAACGGAGGTCACGCCCTCACCGATCGCCTCAACCACCGCGCCACCTTCGTGACCGAGGATCGACGGGAAGATACCTTCCGGGTCCGCGCCCGACAGCGTGTAGGCATCGGTATGGCAGACACCGGAGGCAACCACACGCAGCAGGACTTCACCGGCCTTTGGCATGGCGACATCGACTTCAACGATCTCGAGGGGTTTCTTGGCCTCGAAGGCAACGGCAGCGCGCGACTTGATCATGTGGACTCTCCAGTGAATAAAAACGAGACAGGGAGTGTAATACACCGCCTGACGGTGAATAATCCGGACAAAAGCAAAACATTATTGCCATACAGGGATAATCCTTGATATCCGAAAACCGGTGGGAAGGTATCGACGAGTTCGTCGCCGTGGCCGAGTGCAGCCAGTTCACGGCTGCCGCGGAACGCCTCGGGGTTTCGTCCTCCCACATCAGTCGACAAATAGTACGCCTCGAAGAGCGACTTCAGACGCGACTGCTTTATCGCAGCACCCGCCGGGTCACGCTGACCGAAGCAGGGCAAACCTTTCTGCAACATTGCCAGCGCCTACAGGATGGTCGCGAAGAAGCACTGCGAGCGGTGGGCGACCTGACTAGCGAACCCAAAGGCATGTTGCGCATGACCTGCGCCGTAGCGTACGGCGAGCGCTTTATCGTGCCGCTGGTAACGCGTTTCATGGGGCTCTATCCGCAACTGCGGATCGACATCGAACTGAGCAATCGTCAACTCGACCTCGTGCACGAAGGCCTGGACCTGGCGATCCGTCTCGGTCGCCTGCAGGACTCGCGGCTGGTAGCGACACGTCTGGCGCCACGACGCATGTACCTGTGCGCATCGCCGTCCTATCTGGAACGCTACGGCCGCCCGCATAGCTTGTCGGAACTGAGCCGGCATAATTGCCTGATCGGCAGCTCTGACCTCTGGCAACTTGAACAGAACGGGCGGGAATTTTCCCAACGAGTGCAGGGAAACTGGCGCTGCAACAGTGGGCAAGCGGTGCTGGATGCGGCGCTACAGGGCGTGGGTTTGTGTCAGCTGCCGGACTATTACGTCCTGGAGCACCTGAAAAACGGCGAACTGATTTCGCTGCTCGATGCGCATCAACCGCCCAACACGGCCGTTTGGGCGCTTTATCCACAGCAACGGCATCTGTCGCCCAAGGTGCGCAAGTTGGTGGATTATTTGAAGGAGGGGTTGGCGTTGAGGCCGGAGTACAGCGTTTGAAGATCAAAAGATCGCAGCCTCGTTTCACTCGACAGCTCCTACATTGCCTGCGTTCACCGCAATGTGTAGGAGCTGTCGAGTGAAACGAGGCTGCGATCTTTTAACGGCGGTTAGCCCAACGCTGACGAAGCCATTCCAGGTCTTCAGGGCGCGTGACCTTGAGGTTGTCCGACCGACCTTCAATCAACCGCGGCGCCAGACCCGCCCACTCCATCGCCGAAGCTTCGTCAGTGATAACTGCATCGGCCACCAGACTGTCCGCCAACGCTCGATGCAACGCGCCAAGTCGAAACATTTGCGGCGTATAGGCTTGCCAGATCACACTGCGATCCACGGTTTCAATCACGCGACCGTGCTTGTCCACCCGCTTGAGGGTATCGCGTGCCGGAACCGCCAGCAGTCCGCCAACCGGATCATCTGCGAGTTCACCCAGCAACTTGTCCAGATCATCACGGCTCAGATTCGGCCGCGCGGCATCGTGAACCAGTACCCAATCCTCATCGTCAGCGCCTTGTGCATGCAAATGCAGCAACGCATTGAGCACCGACCCGGAACGCTCGGAGCCGCCTTCAACCCGCTGAATTCGCGGATCGAAAGCACACGCCAGGTTCGGCCAATAAGGATCATCAACAGCAAGACTGACCACCAACCCTTTCAGGGAAGGATGATCAAGGAAACAGCCGAGGCTGTGTTCGAGAATAGTGCGCCCGCCCAGCTGCAAGTATTGCTTGGGACGGTCCGCGGCCATACGGGCACCGACGCCCGCGGCAGGAATTACAGCCCAGAAGGCCGGTAACGAGGGATTCATTGAGCCAACTGGTAAAGGGTTTCACCGTCCTTGACCATGCCCAACTCATGACGAGCCCGCTCTTCAACGGTCTCCATGCCCTTTTTCAATTCACTGACTTCAGCGTCCATCACCCGATTGCGCTCAAGCAGCCCCTCGTTCTCAGCGTGTTGATCTGCGATCTGCTGAGTCAGTTCGGCCACTTGCGCCAGACTGCCATTACCCACCCACAGGCGGTATTGCAGGCCAGCCAGCAGCAGGAGCAAAACGAGGAACAACCAATTGGGACTGCGCATCGAATATCAGGTATCCAGTGAAAAAAGACAGCCATGCCAAAACTTTGAAGCTTCTGATAGCACGAAGCCTGGAAGACCCAGGCTTGTGCTTATAAGGCATCAGATTAGTGGCAAATCCATCGCTGTAGCGATTTTTCCGACACAATCCGGTGTCTTTTACCAGTTAACGATTAACCGCGGAATTCGCTGCGACCGTTGTACTTGGCTTTGCCATTCAACTGCTCTTCGATACGCAGCAGTTGGTTGTACTTGGAAACACGATCGGAACGGCACAGGGAGCCGGTCTTGATCTGGCCAGCCGAAGTGCCCACGGCCAGGTCGGCAATGGTCGAATCTTCGGTTTCGCCGGAGCGGTGCGAGATAACGGCAGTGTAACCAGCGGCCTTGGCCATCTGGATGGCTTCCAGGGTTTCGGTCAGGGTGCCGATCTGGTTGAACTTGATCAGGATCGAGTTGGCGATCTTTTTATCGATGCCTTCTTTCAGGATCTTGGTGTTGGTCACGAACAGGTCGTCGCCTACCAGTTGGACTTTCTCGCCGATCTTGTCGGTGAGGATTTTCCAGCCAGCCCAGTCGGACTCGTCCAGACCGTCTTCGATCGAGATGATCGGGTAACGCTCGGTCAGGCCTTTCAGGTAGTCAGCGAAACCTTCAGCGGTGAACACCTGGCCTTCGCCGGACAGGTTGTATTTACCGTCTTCGTAGAATTCGCTGGCAGCGCAGTCCAGTGCCAGGGTCACGTCGGTGCCCAGTTTGTAACCGGCATTGGCCACGGCTTCGGAGATCACTTTCAAAGCGTCTTCGTTGGAGGCCAGGTTCGGTGCGAAACCACCTTCGTCACCCACAGCAGTGCTCAGGCCACGGGCCTTCAGAACGGCTTTGAGGTGATGGAAAATCTCGGTGCCCATGCGCAGACCTTCCGAGAAAGACTTGGCGCCTACTGGCTGAACCATGAACTCCTGGATGTCGACGTTGTTATCGGCGTGTTCGCCACCGTTGATGATGTTCATCATCGGAACCGGCATCGAGTAAACACCCGGGGTGCCGTTCAGGTTGGCGATGTGAGCGTACAGCGGCAGGTCCTGGTCCTGTGCGGCGGCCTTGGCGGCTGCCAGGGAAACGGCGAGGATCGCGTTGGCGCCCAGAGAACCTTTGTTTTCAGTGCCGTCGAGCTTGATCATCGCGTGATCCAGCGCTTTCTGGTCGCTTGGATCTGCACCTTTCAACAGGTCGCGGATCGGACCGTTGATGTTGGCGACGGCTTTGAGTACGCCCTTGCCCAGGTAACGGCTCTTGTCGCCATCACGCAGCTCGAGCGCTTCACGCGAGCCAGTGGAAGCACCGGACGGCGCGCAAGCACTGCCGATGATGCCGTTATCGAGAAGCACATCCGCTTCCACGGTGGGGTTGCCACGGGAGTCGAGAACTTCACGACCTTTGATGTCGACGATTTTTGCCATTGTTGTAAACACTCCAAAGTTGACGAAAACGACGCAGCTGAAGGAAATCTTGTATCGCCGGCAAGTAATGTGCAGCGGGCAGACTTGCGGACGATAAGGCCCAGACCCGAGGGCCTGAGCATTAATTCGTGCGGTACTTTACCGGAGAAATGAGGATTACGCGGTTTCTACCGTCGGAAAACTCTTCACCAGTTCGTCCAAAGCTTTGAGCTGGGCCAGGAATGGCTCCAGTTTGTCCAGACGCAAGGCGCAAGGGCCGTCGCATTTGGCGTTGTCCGGGTCCGGGTGGGCCTCAAGGAACAGGCCGGCCAAAGACTGGCTCATACCGGCTTTCGCCAGGTCGGTGACCTGGGCGCGGCGACCGCCGGCGGAATCGGAACGACCGCCGGGCATTTGCAGCGCGTGTGTCACGTCGAAGAACACCGGGTACTCGAACTGCTTCATGATGCCGAAGCCGAGCATGTCGACGACCAGGTTGTTGTAACCGAAGCTCGAACCGCGTTCGCAGAGGATCAACTGATCGTTACCCGCTTCCACGCATTTGCTCAGGATGTGTTTCATTTCCTGAGGTGCGAGGAACTGGGCTTTCTTGATGTTGATCACCGCACCGGTCTTGGCCATCGCGACCACAAGGTCGGTCTGGCGCGACAAGAAGGCCGGCAGCTGGATGATATCGCAGACTTCAGCGACGACCGCGGCCTGATCAGGCTCGTGGACGTCAGTGATGATCGGCACGCCGAACGCTTGCTTGATGTCCTGAAAAATCCGCATGCCCTCTTCCAGGCCGGGGCCACGGTAAGAGGTCACGGAGGAACGGTTGGCCTTGTCGAAGCTGGCCTTGAACACGTAAGGGATACCGAGTTTCTCGGTGACCTTTACGTATTCCTCGCAGACCTGCATCGCCATGTCACGGCTTTCCAGCACGTTCATGCCACCGAAAAGCACCATTGGCTTGTCGTTGGCAATCTCGATATCGCCTACGCGGATGATCTTCTGGGCCATCGGATTTACGCCTTCTTCTGGTGTTGAACCAAAGCTGCTTTAACGAAACCGCTGAACAACGGGTGACCGTCGCGTGGTGTCGAGGTGAACTCAGGGTGGAACTGGCAAGCGACGAACCATGGATGATCCGGGGCTTCAACCACTTCTACCAGGGCGCCATCACCGGAACGACCGGTGATTTTCAGACCGGCTTCCATGATTTGCGGCAGCAGGTTGTTGTTCACTTCGTAGCGGTGACGGTGACGCTCGACGATCACGTCCTTGGCGTAGCAATCATGCACCAGGGAACCCGACTCCAGCAGGCAATCCTGAGCGCCGAGGCGCATGGTGCCGCCCAGATCGGACGTTTCGGTACGGGTTTCGACGGCGCCGGTGGCATCTTCCCACTCGGTGATCAGTCCCACGACCGGGTGACCGCTTGCACGATCGAACTCGGTGGAGTTGGCGTCTTTCCAGCCCAGCACGTTACGAGCGAACTCGATCACGGCCACTTGCATGCCCAGGCAGATGCCCAGGTACGGAACCTTGTTTTCGCGAGCGTATTGAACGGCAGTGATCTTGCCTTCCACGCCACGCAGACCGAAGCCGCCAGGTACCAGAATCGCGTCGACACCTTCCAGCAGCGCAGTGCCCTGGTTTTCGATGTCTTCGGAGTCGATGTAGCGCAGGTTGACCTTGGTGCGGTTGCTGATGCCGGCGTGACTCATCGCTTCGATCAGCGACTTGTAGGCGTCCAGCAATTCCATGTACTTGCCGACCATCGCGATGGTGACTTCATGCTCAGGGTTGAGCTTGGCGTCGACCACGGCTTCCCACTCGGACAGATCGGCACCGCCACATTGCAGGCCGAAACGCTCGACAACGAAATCATCCAGGCCCTGGGCGTGCAGGATGCCCGGGATCTTGTAGATGGTGTCGGCGTCTTCCAGCGCAATCACCGCACGTTCTTCAACGTTGGTGAACTGAGCGATCTTGCGACGCGAGGAGATGTCGATCGGGTGATCGGAACGGCAGACCAGCACGTCAGGCTGCAGGCCGATGGAACGCAGTTCCTTGACCGAGTGCTGGGTTGGCTTGGTTTTGGTTTCGCCGGCAGTGGCGATGTACGGCACCAGTGTCAGGTGCATCAGCATCGCGCGCTTGGCGCCGACTTCGAAACGCAATTGACGGATGGCTTCGAGGAAAGGCTGGGATTCGATGTCACCCACGGTGCCACCGATCTCGACCATGGCCACGTCAGCATCGCCGGCGCCCTTGATGATCCGGCGCTTGATTTCGTCGGTGATGTGCGGGATCACCTGAATGGTGGCGCCCAGGTAATCACCACGGCGCTCTTTGCGCAGGACGTGTTCGTAGACACGGCCGGTGGTGAAGTTGTTGTTCTGGGTCATGGTCGTGCGGATGAACCGCTCGTAGTGGCCCAGGTCCAGGTCGGTCTCGGCGCCGTCGTGGGTGACGAACACTTCACCGTGCTGGAACGGGCTCATGGTGCCCGGGTCAACGTTGATGTACGGGTCCAGCTTCAGCATGGTGACCTTAAGTCCCCGCGCCTCCAGGATGGCCGCCAATGAAGCCGATGCGATGCCTTTCCCCAATGAAGAAACAACACCGCCCGTGACGAATATGTAGCGCGTCATGAAAAACCCTAGAAGTCTGCGTTAAAGCGGTCCGAGCCGCCGGGGAAAGCGAAGGAAGGCCGAAGCCCCCGATCACCTGCATTAATCACAGTGCACCTTTCAAAAAAACCGCCGCGTTGGGACAGACCGGAAGATGAAACACCGGTACGTTGCTCGCTACACATTTTTTGGAATCGCCCAGCAAAGACTGCTTGGTAATCGGCAACTCCTGCAATTCAGGCGAATCCACAGAAGTTGTATCAAGAAGGGAGCGTAGTCTACCGGAAAGCCCCTTTCAGCTCAAACCTTGATCTTCGGTCGGCGGCTGCCAATGCAAATTCCAACGGTCCTTTACACTGCCGCCCAAGCCCCGCAGGTTGGCCACCGCCAGCAATTGCTCGTCTCGGTAGAGCAGCGGCAATCTGCCACGGGCGAAACCCGGCACGCCGCTTTCATTGAGCAATCGCTTCAGATCGCGATGGCCGCGACCGGGCAGATTCATCACCTCACCTCCCTCACGATAGCGGATATGCAGCGGACCATCGGGGATTTGGCCGGTAAGTGTGATCACACCGTTGTCCGGCAACACCAGCGATAGCGAGGGATCAGGCCAGATTCCAACGACTGGCGGCGTGCGCAACCAGCTACCGGACAACCACCAGATGCGCCCTCCCGCCCGATGCAGTTCGCCATCCGCCAGCCGCCAGATCGGGCAGGCATCGCCGGTGGCATCACGTAAATTCTCCCAACCCGACCAATGGTCACTGTCCGGCAGTCGCGTCAGCTGTTCGAGCCAATGACTTAAGGCATTACGCTGACGAGCAGCAGACAGCCTTTCCAATGCCCCCAGTTCCAGGGACGGCAATCCCAGCCAATCAAAATCATTGGCAATGCTGGCGTCAGTCAGGTCGATTTGCGCAAGCTCATCGAGCAATCCCTGCGCTTCACTCAAATGTGCAGCGCTGCGGGCCATGGTCGTTACCGCTTGCGGCCAGCGCTTGGTCAATACCGGGAACACCTGATGGCGAAGGTAATTTCGCGAGAATTGCCGATCCTGGTTCGATGGGTCTTCAATCCAGCTCAGCCGATGCTCCGCCGCATAGGCTTCAAGTTCAGCCCGAGTGGCATCGAGCAATGGCCGCAGCAGCTGCCCTTTACCGAGTGGGCGCTGGCGTGGCATCCCCGACAATCCCCTCACCCCTGCCCCACGCAACAGCCGGAATAACAACGTTTCCGCCTGATCGTCACGGTGCTGGGCAGTCATCAACACTTCATTGGCCTGAGTCGCCTCGATGAACGCGGCATATCGCGCATCCCGGGCAGCACGCTCAAGGCTGGCGCCGGGTTGAACCTGCACGCGAACAACCTGCAGCGGCACACCCAACGCATCACAGACCGACTGACAATGGTCCGGCCACGCATCAGCCGCAGCCTGAAGGCCGTGATGAACATGGATGGCGCTTAGCGCCGGCAGGGCGTCGGTTTTCGCGAGGTGTACGAGAAGGTGCAGCAGAACGGTGGAGTCGAGACCACCGGAGAAGGCGATGCGCCAGGTTGTGGCGGTGCGCCAGGGGCTCAGGTTTAGCAGGAACCTGGCAGACAGATCGATATTGGAAGGACTCATAGAGATCGATCATTCCACATAAATCCCCTGTAGGAG
>NZ_JBBWCB010000129.1:0-15093 GCF_039888995.1 Pseudomonas rossensis
AGCCAGGGCTGCCCCCAGACCAGCTGCGCCTACCACCACACTCGCGGAGTCAAAGGCCAACTGCGTTCCGAACTGCGCCTTTTCAATGTCATTGGTGGCGTGACTTAACTGATAAATATCAAACCCGACATTCACCAGCCCCAGCACAGTACCGACGCCTTCATTGGCGATATGCCCCAAGGCCTTTTGCACCAACGGTGCGCTGGTGCGGGCGATCAGCTTTTCATCGTCCAGTGCCTGACGCACCAGTTTCACAACGCCAATCAAATCCACCACGTTGCCATGGGCCAGCTGGGCATAGTTCACGTAGGCATGCAGGCGAATGGCGGTGGTCAGGGCCTTGTCACCACCGTTCGCTGCACTCTCGTGACGACGCAGTACGTTCATCAAGGCTTGTACGGTGAACCCGGCATTGAGCGTATGAACGCTGCCGGCGTCCGTCGGATCAAGCGGATTGACCGGCGCACGCGGGCGAGCGGCCAATGAATGGAAGGTTTCGGAGAGGAAGTTTTTAATTCTCAGGAAACGGTGATCGCTGGTGGTGACACGCTCAATGGTCTGCCCGGCATCGGTGTTGACGAGACTGATTTTGTATTCCCCTGTTGGGGTTATCTCCAGTGTCTCGAACAACGCAACCGAATCCGACGCCAGCCCGTGTTGCTCCTGCAACTGTCGTGTCGCCTGCACGATCTCCCCACCCCACCAGTGCGCGTCCAGTTCCAGCAATGAACTGCCCAGCGCCGCATTGTTTACCAACGACTGCCCCCGGGCACTGGCCAGCCGTTGCCGAACCCTGGGCAGCGCTTGTTCAGGCAAAGCACCTGGCTCGGACAGGCTTGATACCTCACTGCCGGAGGCAAGCACCAGCTTGTTCAATTTGGCGCCATCGAGCTCGATCAGATCAAAGGTCGGCCGTTGCGCATCGCCATAGGCTGCGTAATGCATGGCCATTTTTTTGCGCAGGAAAAAGTGCGTCAACGCGTCACTGAACGCCGACGCCGTAACAATCTCGAAGATCCCGAAATTCGGGTCGTAGAGCAGATAAATGCTGTGCTCGCCTTCGAAGATTTTCGCCACCAGCATCGAGTGGTTGTCCGAATTGAGCATCACGGTCGTGGTGGCCGTTTTTGCTTCCAGTAGCGCTACGACCTGAGCCAGATCAGAGCGCATCAATGGCTTGCCTATGTCATTGACCGGCGCGTCACGCAACTCCTCGATCATGCTCACAAACGCCTTTGAATCCCCAGCCTCAGGCTCGGTGACGGCCAGGTAAAAACGTTCTCTCAAGGTATTTGCGGCACTGTTGCCTTTGTGGAGCGCAGCAGCCATGGCCAGTGCCAGTGGGTAACAGCGTCCGGCAACCCGATCACCCGCACCTTCAAGCAACAAGTCCTGGGGCACCAATTTGATAATGCCGTTATCAACGCCCCCCAGCACTTCACCGATTCGCTCGCCAATACGATCGCGGTATTCGAGCTTCGCCACTTGCTGAATCCTGGCGACCAAACGCCCCCATTCCACCAGGGTCAGCGGACGTTCGAGTGCCTGTTTCTTGAGTCCAACACTCGTTTCGGACAAGGCCACGGGCGGGTTGGAAGCACTCGTCAACCCGGCAAGGAAAGCCGGATGACTTTGCTTGAACAGCTCCCGTTCAATGGCCCCGTAACGGTGGATGACCCCCAACTCCGACATCGTATTGGCAAGGTTTTCAAGCGTTGCACTGGCGGCATCAAAATGCCGGTTATCCAGGACATTGACCCCCAATAGCCCACCCAGCAACAGACGTTGCAGCGGGTTTAGTTTCACGGTGAGCAGTGGGTCTTTGGGGACCCGGCTCAGCAGTTCATCCACCGACAGGTTTTGTATTTCCGCGTCCAAGGGGGGAGTCGGGGGGTGGATGCGGGCATCCTGAGCGATGATCGCTTGCCGGTCATCGAAGCTCAGGGACAACGGCTTTTCAAACGTCACGTTGCCGTTGTGGCGCTGACGCATTGCCTGGCGAAACGGTTCACCGAGATCATCGGCCAGTTGCTGCAACAGATCGGTGATCAACACATGACGACCTTCGATCACCGGCCAGCCTTCTTCGAAATCAATACTCTGGAACTTGAGCAGCTGTGTGACATCGCCGGCATAGCGGGTTTTGAACTTCCCGGCCTCCCAACGCTGCTTTTCTCTATTCAGCCATTGAGCCGTGTCGCTCTCGTTCTCCTTCCAAGAGTGATCCAGTTCCTCCTCGGTCGCCCGGTTGACGGTTGCGATGGCGGGTATGGCGACTTCAGCTCTCGAAGCTTCAGCGCCCCGTGGGGTGAAATGCATCTTCTCGTAATCCGCCAGCCCATCGCGCATCGCAGCAGGCCCGGTCAGATAAATGGTCACTTCACTCTGTGGACGGATTCCGTCGCTGTAGTAAGCAGCGGCAGCTTCAACCAAAAACCTGACCGCTATTTCTTCCTCCATCGACAGTTCATGCAAGGGCCCGAACCGTTTCTCAACCAGCTCCTCGGCAACGTCACTGACTGCCTGGGCATCGATAAGCGCGATCTTTCTTTCAATGGCTAACCGGGCGGTGGCATCCACCACCTCATAGTTGAACCTGAAACGGTCAAGAACAGCCTTGAGCATCGCTGACCCTGAATGAGCCATCATGAACGCGTTACTCAACGTGCTTTGCTCGGCGACGGCACGCAGTCCATCCGGTCGCACCTGGCGCTCTACCGGGCGCCGGAAAACACTGCTGATATCAGGGCTGCTCTTGGCAAAATTCTCCAGCGCCTCACGGTGCTCCAGGGGAATTTGCTCGAAATAGTTTGTGTACCTGCTGCGTATAACCTGCCGCCCCGGCATCCACTCAGGACGGTGGTCAAGTATCAACTGCAAAACCCCCAGGCGTGCATCCGAGCCAAACTGGCTAATATCCACCCCGCCCAGGTTTTCTAACAGCGGAGGCAGGTTATCCACGTCTGCATAACTGCCACCGTCGCCGAACAGCGCCTCGGCGCGGACAATATCGGAGGCGGCAGCAAAGTTGCCACGCAAGCTGATTTCTCGCTCGTAGATGTCCTGCAAGTACAACGGTGTCGCCTCGGTGGCGAGATCGCGAAGAACAATAGCGCCCTCGCCCAACGACAACAGACTCTGACGGTTCTTTTCCCTTAGTAACTTCAACCGTCCTTCATCTTGGCTATAGGCTCGAACCAACAGATCGATCCTGGCGTCGTCGGCGCTCTCACCGTGTTCTACCGCTTTATTAATGTGCGCAAACATCTGCTGCTTGAGCGCGATGACCCGCTCTTCATACTTGTCGCCCAATTCAATAGCCGTGTTATTGGCCTGCCCGCCATTAAGCATGGCGTCAGCCTTGGCTGACTCGACAATAATCCGATTGGTTTCGTAGGCCAGCAATGCATCGCTGTCGTACCAGAGTTTGAGGGTGTAACCCTGCCCAGACAGTGTCTGCTTCCAGATATTGATGTAGTCGCGCTGGATATCGCCCATACCACCGCCGAGCCAGACGAAGTGCAGATTGTCAGGAACGTTTGTTTTGGGAATTAGCAACTGCTGCGTACCGTTCGACAAACGAGCCTCGAAACCTTCGAGCCGTTCGTAGAGGTCAGTTACGTCGGGGCCAGTACTCTCGGGAGGAAGCGACTCAGTCGTTCGTCGTTGTCGACCGGCAGGCCCCGCAGGCCCGGCAAAAGATGCCAAAGCCTGCTTCAACAGGCCCAGCGGCTCCAGCATCCTGGGCGAGCCGAGCAAGTCTATGCAGCCTGAGTAATACCTGAAGACGGCGTCATACTCGTCGGTACCTTTGTGCGAAATTAACGCCTGTTCAAGATCTTTAAGATTAAAGAGTTTTGCGAACTTTACATATTCACCGACATACGGAACATCCAAAAGACTGTTAGACAAGACACTCTCCAGCTTCAATATATGCAATTAAATTCTGTCAGCCAGCCGCGCAAATACCGCTCGACGACAACGTCAAACATTCCGTATTTTTGAACGAGACCAGATCAATACGTGAAGCAACCACTTCACAGGAGACAAAACTAAATCGTAAAAGCGGGCACTTCAAACCCGAAGAAATTCAATTAATTTCATTACAATCAAATCTGAAAAAATAAAAACCTTATATTGCCGACTCAAATAAGCGCACTTAGGCAAACAAAATCGTTGGGACCATCAGCAAACAGGCGGCGTTGTGACTCATCGCAACGCCGAAGTTTTCGACTGCAAAAAAAGCACTGGATAAAGGAAGAAAGCAGCGACAGAAAACAGTATTAATTCTTCGTGGCGAGAGTCATAAACCCCACAACGATTGGTGAAATAGATGACGCTTCAACGCCAGGGCGAAAGTGCCGACCAGCAGGCGGGAGTCTATTCAGTGACAAACGGCCCACGCGGGGCCGCCAAGGTTCAGGAGGCAGGCTTGATGCCATACCAACGAGGCGTATACACCCACTCGCCACCCTCGGCACGAGGGAACACGCAGGTGGTGGAGGAACCGATCAGCACCATGGTGCGCATGTCGACCTGGTCGGGGGTCAGTTCGCCGAGCGTGGTAACCCGTAGCGTCTGACCAGGACGGCCAATGTCGCGACCCAGCACCACCACTGTTTCCGGCGTGCGATGCCGGCCGACGATTTCCAGCGCCTGGCCCAGTTGCCACGGCCGCGCACGGGAGATCGGGTTGTAGAACGCCAACGCCAGATCAGCTTCGGCGGCCAGGTCCAGGCGCTTCTCGATGATCGCCCAAGGCTTGAGGTTGTCCGACAGCGACATCACGCAGAAGTCATGGCCCAAGGGCGCGCCTGCTTGAGCAGCCGTCGCCAGTGACGCGGAAACACCTGGAAGGATCTCCAGATCAACGCTGTGCCAGCTCGGCTCGCTCGACTCATGCAACGCTTCAAGCACCGCCGCCGCCATGGCGAACACACCGGGGTCACCGGACGAAACCACAATCACCGAACGGCCTTGCGCCGCCAGTTCAAAAGCGTGGCGGGCACGCTGCATCTCTTCGCGGTTATCGGTGCAATGCAGCACCTGATCGTCGCGGAACGGCCCGGCCATGCGCACGTAGGTTTCGTAGCCGAGTACGTCGGTGGCCCTGGTCAGTTCAGCCTTGACCGCTGGCACCATCAGTTCGGCGGCGCCAGGGCCCAGACCGATTACCGCCAGACGACCGCGCGCCCGACCGATCTGCGCAACGTCTAGCGGCTGACGGGCTACCGCGATGGTGATGCCGATGTCAGTCGAGACTACGCTCGCATTCGGCACGGCGTGACGAGCCAGCTCGCGAAGCTCTCCGGTAGCGGATGTGAAACGCAGCGCAACGCCCAGTTCAAGCGCTGCTTCGCGTAACGCCGCACTGGCCATGTCCAGATCGCTGGCCAACAGGCACGCCAGCGATTGCACGGCGATGTTCGCCTGATGCAAGGCTGAGCGAATGGCGCCTGGCAGATCCGCGACCTCGGCGCTCACCGCCACCAGCACATTGCGCGGGTAGATCATCAATTCATTGGCCGCAGGCGCACGCTCGGCATGGCCGACATGGATCGACAGCTGCGCGTGAGGATCTTGCGGCAACTGCGCTTGCGCCAGCCACGGCGCAGCACCTTCGACGCGTACGCTTTGGCCAGCGAGCAAATCCGAGACGAAGCGCTTGCCCAGTTCCAGATCGCCGAGGGCGTAACCGCTGGGTGGATTGAGCAGGCAGGTGCCGAAGCGCAATTCACCGCTGGTGGTGATCGCCGCAGCAACCTCGAGACCGGCAGCAATCTCTCGCGCCATGACGTTCACCCCGCCGAGACCGCCGAGCAGCGGCACCACGGCGCTGCCGTCTTCGGCCACGGCCAGCACCGGCGGCTCGGCGCCTTTTTCCAGGAGTAACGGCGCCAGGATACGGATCACGATCCCGGCCGCACACAACGCGATGATCGGCGTGTCCTGTTGATAGAACTCACGCAGGGTGGCACCGAACTCGTGATAGACGCGGTCCGCGCCCTCCACCCGTTCGGCCAGACCATGGATCAATGCGCCAGGGTACAGCTGCGCAATCTTGCGCGCGGTCGCGAGGCTGCCATTGCCCAGAATGACAATCGCCGGAACTGGACGGGACATTAGCCTTGCCACCTTTCGCCGGGCACAATGATCAGCGAGAAGTACGGCGAGGACATCGGCTCGACCTGATCCAGCGGGACGATTTTTTGATTGGCCATGGTCGCGCGTTCGACGTACAGCGCACGTTCCGCCAGCCCGAGTTCTTCGAGCACCTGACGGACCTTGGGAAAGTTGCGCCCCAGCTTCATGATCACGGCGGCATCGGCATCGGCCAGACGACGCTTGAGATCGTCGGCAGGCAATACGCCCGACAGCACTGACAAACTCTGATTGCGATACACCAGCGGCGCGCCCAGCACCGAAGCGCCGCCGAGCATCGAGCAAACGCCCGGCACGACTTCGGCTTCATAGCGCTCGGCCAGTCGATCGTGCAGGTACATGTAGGAGCCGTAGAAGAACGGATCGCCTTCGCAGATCACCGCCACGTCACGGCCAGCGTCCAGGTGCGCGGCCAGTTCTTCGCCGGCCGCATCGTAGAAATCGCTGATCACTTGTTCATACGACAGCGGCGCCGGCAACGCTTCGGTGGTCACCGGATACACCAGCGGCAGCAGCGTTTGCGCGTCTTGCAAATGCGCCTCGATGATGCCGAAGGCATTGCCCTTTTTGCCCTTGGCGACGAAGTACGCCACCACCGGCGATTCGCGCAGCAGGCGCAGGGCTTTGACAGTAATCAGCTCCGGATCACCGGGGCCGACGCCCAGGCCGATCAAACGTCCAGGTTGCTGCATCATTCGATCTCCGTGGCAAGGGCATTGACGGCGGCGGCGGCCATGGCGCTGCCGCCCAGCCGGCCTTGCATGATGACGAAGGGCACGCCGCGACTGTCTGCCGCAAGCATCGCCTTGGATTCGGCGGCGCCGACGAAGCCTACCGGGAAGCCGAGGATCAGTGCCGGTTTCGGCGCGCCAGCGTCGAGCATCTCCAACAGATAGAACAGTGCGGTCGGCGCGTTGCCGATCACCACCACGCTGCCTCCCAGGTGCGGGCGCCACAGTTCCAGCGCAGCAGCGGAACGGGTGTTGCCCAACTCACGGGCCAGTTCCGGAACGCTGTCATCGCGCAGGGTGCAGATGACCTCATTGTTCGCTGGCAAACGCGTGCGGGTCACGCCTTCACTGACCATCCGCGAGTCGCACAGAATCGGCGCACCGGCGGCCAGCGCATCACGCCCGGCCTTGCCCGCGCCGTCGGAAAATTGCAGGCCTTCGATGGCGTCGACCATGCCGCAAGCATGGATCACACGGACCGCGAGTTTTTCCAGGTCGGCCGGAATACGCTCGAGGTTAGCCTCGGCACGAATGATCGCGAAGGAGTTGCGATAGATCTCCTGACCGTCGCGGATGTAATCAAGCATCAAGGGGGCTCCGTGAGCGGGCGTCGAGCAAGGCTGCGACCGCTTCAATAGTAAGGTTGCGTGCGTGCAGCGCGCCGAAACCCGGCTGCGCTGCATCGCGAAAATAGAGGTCGTAGTGACCGGGAGAAACCGCCAGCAATGTGACCGGCGCACTGTGCGCGGCCGCACAGGAACGCGGGCAACCGGAAAGGTGCACGTTCAGTGTCTGGCCGTGGCGTTGCAGCAGCGCCGCCAGTTGTCGGGCATCGCCCTTGGTGTCGGCCAGGCCTTTCCCGCAACCCGTCGAGCCGGTGCAGGCGATCAGATGCGCCAAGGCATCGTCGGCCGAGCAACGCAGGCCCAGTTGTTCAAGGTTGTGGATAACTTGCGGCGCATCGTCGACATGGACACCGGGTAACAACAGACTTTGCCAAGGTGTGAAACGCAGGCTGCCGTCGCCCTGATCACGTGCCAGTTGTGCGACGCCTCTGAGCATCGCGGGATTGAGGCGGCCCAGCGGCGGCACGGCGCCGATATACACACGCTCGGCCTCACGCTGTGGATGAGCGCCGATGTGCAAGACACTCGGACTTACCTTGCGCTGCCAACCCGTGATGGGCATCAACGGCACACGTTCGGCCAGACGAGCGAGAAACTCGTCGAGCGAGCACTCAGCCAGCAAATGCCGCATACGTGTCTGATCGGGACGCGCCAGGTCGAGAAACAATTCAAGCACCGCGACCACCAGCGCATGGCCCTGCTCCAGTGACACCGCGCCCGCAGGCGAGTCCACAGGGCAACCTGCCAGACCAAATGCAAAAACCAGTTCGCCGCCTCGCTCAGTGGCGGACAACCACAGGTCATGGGAGTGTTCGAGCATCGCCAAACTTTCACCGCCATCGAGTTGCACCGCAAACTTGGCGCTGAGGTCGTGGAATCGTTCATGGCTTTGCAGCGTGACGAGGATCTGTTCGGCCAGCGGGCGCGTGTCGAACAGCCTCTGCTGATCGATCCCGGCGCTGGGGCTGAGCATCAAATTGCGCACATCGTCGCCAGCGGCCGTGCTTGGCCCCAACCCGGCAGCCATCAGGCCATCGATCAAGGCGCCATGTTCACTGCCGACCCCGCGGATTTGCAGGTTAGCGCGGTTGGTCGCCTCGATCACACCGCCGGCAAAGCGCTCGGCCGCATCGGCCACCGCCCCGGCCTGATCGGCCGTGATCGAACCACCGTTGAGTTTGATCCGACAGATGCCGCCATCCAGCGCCTGGACAATACGCAGCAACCCCGGACAGGCCGAGGGGCGTAAAGCGGTGGACATCGGGCGTTCGTTCAATGAGTGACCGGCTGACTGGATGCACGTGAAGGGCGAAGGGCTGCCATTATGCCTGCTTTGCCCGAGCGCATGAAAAGTCTGCCGGTCGGAAACGCTGTCGAAGTATCAATCAAGCAAAAGAAGGCTTCAGTCTGAGTGGAATCAGAGTGCGTACTCGATGGACTTGAGCGCCAGGGCTACAACGTCTTCTTCCACGTTTTGTCGAATGGCGTCCATGTCCCGACGCTTGATCTCCAACCGCCGAATCCGGATATCCAATTGAGAAAGACTCTGGTCTATTGTCCAGAACAGGTAGGGTGTAGAGATGCCCGACTTGATCAACCTGACATGACTAACCACCATTTCCAGATCTCCGTTGGGCTTATAACTGACCGGCACGATATTGAATCCGAATATTTTCCCACTTAAGCCCGCAAATTTCGTCAGCAACTTGGCGTCACGCTCCAGCTTTCCAAGTACTGCTTCAACCTGTGCTATTTGAGCGCTCGTGAGGTAGGGACGCGCCACATTCAACCAAGCCTGTTTCAAACTGCCCGAGAACTGCGGCTTGATGTACTCGACCGGCTCGGCAAGGTTCCAATCCATTGACCAAAACATACCGGCGTAATGATCGAACCAAGGCCCCGGCTGCGTCTCGCTCTTCGCGACTTTATCCGCGCCATGCTGGGCCAGAAAAATGCAGTTTTTGACAAAATCATTGTCGGCAATAGTCTGGCCGGGAACGCCCGTCAGCAGCACATTATTTATCATCAGCGCATCACGTTCGATGACACCTTTAGCTAAACCGTTATCCATATAAGTTTATTTCATCCTTGATAGTGTCGCAGCCAACACCAACTATTGGCCGAACATTTAACACGCATAAGATTGCGCAACCAAAATAAAAACAAAACTACCAAAACTATCATTCCAACAAACAATTTTTCCTCAACATTAAGTGTCTGCAACTCGGAGCTCTCCTGTCCCGGCCATAGATCCGCGTCAGATGACAGAAGCCGCGCTATCATGCCGCCTTTGAACATGACCATTGGATTGAGGAACAACATGGCCTCCTGGCTGACAGTAGTGGGAATCGGCGAAGACGGCTTCAAGGGCCTGGGCAAAAATGCCCGACACGCCCTGCTGCGCGCTTCGCGGATCATTGGCGGCCAGCGACAACTGGATTTGCTGCCGGCCTGCATCCGTGGCGAGCGGCAGCAGTGGCCGAGTCCTTTCTCCCTTGAACCGGTTCTGGCGCTGCGTGGCGAACCGGTCTGCGTGCTGGCCAGCGGCGATCCGATGTTCTTCGGTGTAGGCGCAAGCCTGGCCCGGCAGTTGTCCGGTGATGAAATGCTGATACTGCCGGCGCCCTCCTCTTGCTCGCTGGCGGCGGCGCGAATGGGCTGGCCGTTGCAGGAGGTGGTCACGCTTTCAGTGGTTGCGCGGCCCATCGCCGCACTCAATGCGCAGTTGTTCAGTGGTGTTCGCTTGCTGGTGTTGAGCAACGACGGCAAGAGTCCGGCCGCCATCGCGACGTTATTGCGTGAGCGCGGTTTCGGGGCGAGTCGCCTCACCGTGCTGGAACATCTGGACGGTGCCGCCGAACGACGCATCGAGGGTGTCGCCAATGACTGGAACAATCCTGTGATCGCCGACCTGAACCTGATCGCCATCGAGTGCATCGCTGAACCCAACACGCCGCGCCTCTCCCGATTGGCCGGCCTGCCGGACTCAGCCTTCAAGCACGACGGGCAACTGACCAAGCGCGACGTGCGCGCCATCACGCTCGCGCGTCTCGCTCCGATTCCCGGTGAACTCTTGTGGGACGTCGGCGCCGGCAGCGGTTCGATCGGCATCGAGTGGATGCGCGCCCATCCGAGTTGCAGCGCATTAGCCATCGAAGCCGATGAAGGCCGACAGTTACTAATCGAACACAACCGCGATGCTCTCGGCGTGCCCGGCCTGCAACTGATTCGCGGCAGTGCACCGCAAGCCTTGGCCGGGCTCGAGCGTCCGGATGCGATTTTCATCGGCGGCGGCGTCACCCGCGAGGGCGTGCTCGAAACCTGCTGGGCACAACTCAAACCCGGCGGTCGACTGATCGCCAACGCGGTCACGTTGCAAAGTGAAATGACCTTGATGGCCTGGCGCGAGCAGCACGGCGGCGAGCTGACGCGCATTCATATCGCTCAGGCGCAACCGTTGGGAGACTTCGACACCTGGCGTCAAGCGTTGCCGATTACCTTGCTGGACGTGACGAAGCCTTTCGATGCGTGACGAAACCGCCGAACAACCCGCACCGCTGCGCAGCGGCCTGACCACCGGCAGCTGCGCCACCGCCACCAGCCTTGCGGCTGCACGTTTGTTGTTGGAAGGCACGCATTCGGACGCGGTTGACATCGTCCTGCCCAAGGGCAAGCACGTGCAGATGCGCCTGGAGTTCTGTCGGTTGATGGATGACGGCGCCGAGGCCGGAACCATCAAGGACGCCGGGGACGACCCGGACGTGACCCACGGCGCCCTGCTCTACTCCCACGTGCGCCTGAATGCCCGACCGGGTATTCGCTTCAATGCCGGTCGCGGTGTCGGCACGGTGACCCGGCCAGGGCTGGTGCTGGGTGTCGGTGAACCGGCGATCAACCCGGTGCCACGCAAGATGATCACCGATCACTTGACCCTGCTGGCCGAGGAACTCGATTACCGCGGCGGTTTCGACGTCACGCTGAACGTCGAAGGCGGTGAAGCGCTAGCCTTGAAAACCATGAACCCGCGCCTGGGGATTCTCGGCGGTTTGTCGATTCTCGGCACCAGCGGCATCGTCCGGCCGTTTTCCTGCGCGGCCTACATTGCCTCGATCCATCAGGGCATCGACGTGGCAAAAACCAACGGCTACCTACACATCGCCGCATGCACCGGCAATGCCAGTGAAGACACCATGCGCCGGGTCTACGACTTGCCGGAAATCGCCCTGATCGAAATGGGCGACTTCGTCGGCGCAGTGCTCAAACATCTGCGCAAAGTGCCTGTGGATAAACTCAGCCTGTGCGGCGGCTTCGGCAAGATCAGTAAACTGGCGGCCGGGCACATGGATTTGCACAGCCGGCATTCGAGCATCGACCTGCAGCAACTGGCCGAGTGGGCGGCGGTGATTGGTGCCGATGAGGCGTTGCAGCAAGGGATTCTCGAGGCCAATACCAGCCAGCAAGCCTTGGCAATGGCCAGCGCTGCCGGGATCGCCCTGGGTGATGCGGTGTGTCAGCACGCGCTGGACTTTGCCCGCAGCGTGGTGCCGACACAGGTTCAGGTTGAAGTATTTGCCATCGATCGCCAGGGCGGGATTGTCGGCCATGCGGGAGCTTTTCAATGAAGCGCGTGTTGTTGCTGGGTGGCGTGACAGAAGCCTTGGCCATCGCCCGGTCCCTCGGGCCGGAACACATCTATAGCCTGGCCGGCGTGGGGCGTGTGCCGACAGATCTGACCTGTCAGGTTCGCGTGGGCGGTTACGGCGGTGCCGAAGGGCTGGCGCAGTTCATTCGGAATGAAAGGATCGAATTGCTGCTGGACGCCACCCACCCCTACGCTGCACAAATCAGCCAGAACGCCGCCACAGCTGCGCGGTTGAGCGGTGTTGCATGCTGGGCGTTAAGGCGCCCGGCCTGGCAACCACAGGCCGGGGATGACTGGCGCGAAGTCAGCGACTGGGCCGAGCTGATCGAAGCGCTGAAACCGTTCCGGCGTCCGCTGTTCACCCTCGGCCGCGAACCATTGCAACATCTGCATGAAATCCCGCCAGAGCAATTCTGGACCTTGCGTGCACTGGACGTTTACCCCGGCAACGAACGCTGCGAAGTGATTGGCGCGCGTGGGCCGTTTCTGATCGAGGATGAACGTGCGCTGTTTGAACGTCGGCAGATTGATGTGCTGATCAGCAAGAACAGCGGCAGCACGGCGACCGAGCCGAAACTGGAAGTGGCACGGGAGCGTGGGGTGCCGGTGCTTGTTTTGCAGCGGCCGGTGTTGCCGGGGGTTGATCGGGAGTTTGTGACGTTTGAAGAAACACTTGATGCGTTGGCGACCTTTGCTCAGCAAGGCAGGATCATCGGCTTGCATGAACAGTAACCTATTTGTTACCTTCAGGGCCGCCTGTGATCACACTCGAAGAATACTTGCAGGAAAACGATACAAGCCCCTTTGGGCGCTGGTTTTCCACCTTAAATGCTCAGGCAGCGCTTAAGGTATCCAACGCATTGGTCCGGCTAGAGCTAGGCCATAGCTCCAACATCAAGTGGTTCGAAGGTCTCGGCGAATACCGAATAAATTGGGGGCCGGGCTACAGAATCTATCTTGTGCAAGAAGGGAAACGCCTGATCATCCTTTTTGGTGGAGGCGATAAGTCCACTCAGAAAGCCGACATTAAAAAGGCAAAAATACTGATAGCTGAATTTCGAACCCGCAAAAAAGCCGAACGACCCCGGAGATAAAGTCATGGCGCTCACCCGAAGCTACAAACACACCATTGCCGAGCGTGCCCAACGTGACCCCGAGTTCGCCCAGGCGTTGTTGGATGAGGCTGCTACTCTGTTTCTTAATGGTGAACCTGAAATGGCCAGGATCATTTTGCGTGACCTAGTCAACGCTACCGTAGGTTTCGAAGAATTGGCGAAAGAAACAGCAAAACCTAGCAAAAGTCTCCATCGAATGTTGTCTGCCAAGGGCAACCCAAGCATGGACAACCTGGCTGCGATATTCGCCGTCATTCGCGCTACGCTTGGAGTCGATATGGAAGTACATGTGGTACGTGCGCACTGATGGCGTAGAAACAAACAGTTTTAACTGCGACACCACACCGCACACCGCTTTTTTACTTATCGGCCCTGATCAGGCTAAATAGCCGCGCCTGATCGCCCACCCAACCGGATTTGTCCCATGTCCCGACAACGGCTCGCATTTGCCTGGATCGCCTGCTTCGCAGTGCTGTTCAACATGCTCGCCATGCCGATGACGGGAGCGATGGCGCAGACGGCGAAATCGCCTGCCGAGCAGTTGTTGTGGGGCAGTTTCTGTTCGTCCAGCGGCACCAAGATGGTGGCGATTTCCCTGGGCGATATCGAACAGAAAACCCCGCAGAGTGACGATCACTCCAACATGCAACATTGCTGGTGCTGCTCAGGTTCCGCGCCACTGGTGGCGTTGCCCGGGCACATGCCGCAACTGTATTTCGCGCGTTTCGAGGCCAATCGAAGCCTGCCTCGTGCGTCTCTCGATACACCGACACCGCGCCAGCAATGGCCGAGCCTCAACCCCCGCGCTTCCCCTCTGGTGTGATTCCTTCTCGCAATTGACCTGCGTTTTGAATCGCTCTGGAGAACTGCCATGTTGAACAAACTCATCGTCCTGGCTGTGTTGCTGCTGCCTGCCTGTTTTGCCAATGCCCACGAATACAAGGCCGGGGAGCTGGAAATCGCGCATCCGTGGTCGCAAGAGTTGCCGCCAAACGCGCCAACGGCCGCGGCGTATTTCGTGATTCACAACAACGGTAAAACGGCCGACCGACTGCTCAGCGTCGACTCGCCGATTGCAGGCGAAGCCCAGTTGCACGAGCACGTAATGCAAAACGATCTGATGAAAATGCAGCAGGTGCCGAGCGTCGACATTCCTGCCGGTGGCAACGTCACCTTTGCGCCGATGGCCTATCACGTGATGCTGGTAAACCTGAAAGACCGCAGCCTGTTGAATGACGGCAAACGCTTCCCGCTGACGATGCATTTCGAAAAGTCCGGCGACGTGACGGTCGACGTCTCGGTGCAGAAGAAGCCGCCGGAAGGCATGCAGATACACGCCCACGCCCAGTAAGCGACTGAGCAAAAACACCCATGCGCCCGCTTAGCGCCAGGTCATCCGCACACCGTCGTCAGCCGTTAAGCCTGACGCGCGGTAGCTGGATCAGCCTGTTCGCCATGTTGATGATCTTTATCGGCCCGCTGATTTCTCAGTCGATGCCGATGGATCAACGCGCCTCCTCGATGACCATGAGCATGTCGATGGACATGAGCATGGACATGTCGACGATGGAGCACGCCGACCACAGCAGCGCGCAAACCACCGCCGAACACTGCCCGCCAGAAGCCTCACATCACGCGCTCTGGGAAAAATGCGGCTATTGCAGCCTGCTGTTCAGTTGCCCGGCGCTGACCGGCGGCCAGTCCTTCGTCGCATTCGTCACGCCAACAGCCACCACCTTCACCACACCTTCCCCTCGCCTGGGCCACCCCCGGCAAACCTTCTTCCCCGGCGCCCGCACCCGCGCCCCACCCATCGC
>NZ_JBBWCB010000130.1:0-15070 GCF_039888995.1 Pseudomonas rossensis
GGTCTGCCGGGCGATCACACGCACCTCGATGGCCAGGACGGTGTGGATCACGAACACCCATACGTGATCGATGATCAGCATCGCCGATGGCCCAACCAGTGATCGTGAGTTTCTAATATTTACTAGGGCTAGTTGGCGGGCATTCAGACCAGGAATCGAAGGGCTTGCAGAGCGGCAAGGTGCCCCGGATAGAACCAGTAGCCCCATTGCCCGACCGGCCAGACCTTGAAGGAGAAGGTCTGACGCAAAAGCCAGAGTCCGATTAGGGGCGCCGCGAACGCAGTGCTTAAAGCCAGCAAGGAATAAATTTCTAAGTCCATCGCCCTGATAACGATGCTGCTGCGGGTATTGCTTAACAAGCATAGAGCCGCTGGCAGCAACCAAAGAACACCGGGCTTCTTAATCGCTAACAAGACCGCCGCTGGAACAAGTGCTCCGTAGAAGCCATACATCAGTGGATCATCCAGCACATAAGCAATTGTGGTGGCAATTAACGCCATAGCGCCGCTCAACAAGGTGCGATGCTGCCAACCCCAGGCAATCACCAGCCCCAACACCAGCGTAACCAATACGTTGAACGATCCCGAGGTGCTGATGTAGCGATACGGCACTTCTGAAATAACGGCGAACAACAGCATCGAGAGAAGGTAACGACCATTAGCAGGCGTCAGCAGTTCGCCCGATTTAGAACGCGCCACGTTGGCCGCGATAGCGACACAGAACAACGGAAAAGAGAGCCGCCCCGGAATGAACAGAGTGCTCATCTCCGGCCACACTAACCGAAGGTGGTCGATGACCATGGTCAGCATCGCCACCCACTTGATCAGATCCAGGCTGCTGCTTCGGCGCTTGAGCAAGGCATGCTGGGTCGTATGAACAGTTGTCATACCCACCCCAGTGTGACGGCGGCCAGCACGAGATAACGCACGCCCTTGGCCAGGGAGACTATCAGCAGGAAGCTCCAAAGTGGCTCGCGCATGACTCCGGCGACGACTGTCAGCGGATCGCCAATGATCGGCACCCAGCTCAGCAGCAACGACCAGCGCCCGTAGCGCAGGTAGGAATTCCGGGCCTTTTCAAGCTTGCTCTCGCTCACCGGAAACCAGCGCTTGTGGCGCAATCGCTCAATGGAGCGACCGAGAATCCAGTTCAGTGCAGAGCCAAGAACGTTGCCGAGGGTGGCGACCGCCAAGAGCGTTGAAGCGACGTACTGATCGGAAAGCAACATTCCAACCAGTACCGCTTCAGACTGCATCGGCAGCAGCGTGGCGGCACCGAATGCCGCCAGAAACAGACCGACGTAGCTGGTGAGTTCAAACACTCATCTTCACCTTTTGCGTTCAAACCAATCCAGCCGTGGATGGGCATGTCAGACCTAGAGGTACTTGGTGATTTGCTTGAAGGCTTCCAGTGGTGCGCGCTCGCCATTGTTCAACGCCGAGACGGTGTCCTCCAGGCAGTGATCGATGTGATCCTGAATGAGCGTGCGCTTGGCTTGGCACACCGCTTTTTCAACAGCATGCAGCTGCTGGGCGATGTCCACGCACTGACGACCCTCTTCGATCATGGTGATGATGCCGCGTAAATGGCCGTCCGCCCGTTTGAGGCGTTTAATGATCGCCTCGTGACTTTGGTGGGTGTGGGGGTGGCTGTGTTCGTGTTCGTGCTCACTCATGACTTGAGCCTCAGGCCTCAATGAATTACGCTGGCATCCTATCCCCCCTAGGAGGATGGGTCAAACGCATCAAAGCCCTACAAAACGAGTTGAAACCCGCACGCTATGTTCAGCAGAACACTGACAACGACGGTGGTAATCGCGCTTGCTCTCGCCATGTTTGTGGCCTGGGCCGGGCATACCTATACGTTGTCAGTGATGTCGAAACAGCCGGCCTGGGAGATTGCGCAAGACGCTCATCACTCTCATGAAGAGCAAGCTGAGATGTCGTGTGCGAGCTGTTCGGATCACTATCACTCCCCTTTGACCCCTGACCACCAGCACGAAACGCCACAGCTCAGTGCTGTGTTGACTTTGTCTGCGCAGCCGAAGCTGTCCATGCGACTCGAAGCCCCGTCCTATTCCGTTCCTCGTCCGCCGATTTTCTTGATCGAGCGTCCACCCCGTCCTTCGTTCAAATCCTGACCATGGCCGCACTGCGGCCTTTGATCCCCGCAACGTAGGATTGATCTATGCATTCGCACTCGATGAGCGGCGTTGACGCATTTACTGCGCCTTCGCGTCGCCTGCTACTGCTGTTGTTTTTATTTGTCGCGACACTTTTCCTCGCAATGCCCGAGGCGATGGCTCATGCCGTCGCGGAAGGTGACAAGGGGTTCATCCAAGAAAGCTCCGGCGTCATGTTGTTGCCCTTCATCTATATGGGCGCCAAGCACATGATGACGGGCTACGACCACCTGCTGTTTTTGTTCGGAGTGATCTTCTTTCTCTACCGCCTGAAAGACGTGGGGCTCTACGTCACGCTATTCGCTGTAGGCCACTCGGTCACGCTGCTGCTGGGCGTGCTGACCGAGATCAGCATCAGCTCCTACATCATCGACGCCATCATTGGTTTCTCGGTGGTGTACAAGGCGCTCGATAACCTGGGCGCATTCCAGCGCTGGTTCGGTTTCCAACCCAACACCAAGGTGGCCACGCTGATCTTCGGCCTGCTCCATGGTTTCGGTCTGGCCACCAAGATTCAGGAGTACGAGATCTCGCCTGATGGCCTGATTCCCAACCTGCTCGCTTTCAACGTCGGTGTCGAGATCGGCCAATTACTGGCCCTCAGCGCGATTCTCATTTTGATGGGGTATTGGCGGCGCTCCGGCAGTTTCTGGCGCCACGCCTATACCGCCAACGTCGCCATGATGAGTGCCGGCTTCCTCCTGATGGGTTACCAGATCATCGGCCTATTTGTCTCCGCGTAAGGAATTCTGACCATGTTCAATACTCCGCTTCCCACCGTTAATGAATTGCCTAGCACTCGCAAACTCGTGCGTTCGACTGTCATTGCACTGCTGACTGCTGTCGGCCTGTTGGTGACCGTTGTTATGCCCTCGGAATACGCCGTTGATCCAACGGGTGTGGGCCGAGCACTGGGACTGACCCAGATGGGCGAATTGAAGATCACCCTTGCCCAGGAAGCTTTGGCGGATACCGCGCCACCTCAACCAGCAGCTCCAGCTCCAGCTCCGCAGGTTGCTCAAGTCCAACCTATTGCGAAACCTGTTGCTCAACCAGTGGCGACACCTGCCCCTGCTCTGAAGACGAATCAAATGACCGTCACGCTCAAGCCAGGTGAAGGGACAGAAATCAAACTGGAAATGTTGAAGAACAAAACCGTCACATATGAATGGACAACGGCTGGTGGGCCTGTGAACTACGACACCCATGGCGAACCCTACAACGGTGAAAAGGGTTACTTCCACAGCTACACCAAGGGCAAGCAAGTCAAAGGTGACAAAGGTGAATTCACCGCCATTTTTGACGGCACCCACGGTTGGTTTTGGCGTAATCGCAGCAACAACGACGTGACCATCTCACTAAAAACGACTGGCAATTACTTGGGCGTCAAACAGTAGCTCGAAGCAGCGATGGCTGTCCTACTGCCGAAAATGCGGTGCTCAGCCTGAACACAGGCCATTTTATTTCATCCGTTTTATGAAGAGTCTTCCCATGAAAACCCCTACAACTCTGATCCGTTCGATGCTTCTGATCTGCTTCCTCGGCCTGATGACGGCATGCGGCGGCGGTGAAAAAGGCACAACCTCCGAAAGCGCTGAGCACGGCCATGCACACGAGTAACCCCTAAAAAAACAAGGCCGCATTTGCGGCCTTGTTTGTTTCTACATTTCGACCTGTGTGCCCAGCTCAATCACCCGATTCAGCGGCAACTTGAAGTATTTCAAGTTGCTGTTGGCGTTCTTGAGCAAAAACGCGAACAGGCTTTCTCGCCAACGGGCCATACCTATGCGTTTGGTCGGGATCACCGTCTCTCGGCTGAGGAAATAGGTCGTGCGCATCGGACTGAAATCCAGCTCAGCCAAATGACAGAGACTCAACGCCAAGGGGACATCGGGCTCCTCGATAAAACCAAAATGCAGACTGACCCGGAAGAAGCCTTCACCAAAGGCTTCGACCTCGAACCGCCGTTCAGCACTGACGCGAGGGCTGTCTTCAGACACCACGGTGAGCAATACCACTTGCTCATGCAAAACCTGGTTATGCAGCAGGTTGTGCAGCAGCGCATGAGGAACAGCATCCGCCCTGGCCGTCAGAAACACCGCCGTGCCTTGTACGCGATGGGGAGGTTGCGTACGGATGCTGCCGATAAATAGCGGTAGAGGAAGCGCGGTTTCATCCAGCCGCTCAACAACAATCTTCCTGCCCCGCTTCCAGGTCGTCATCAGAATGAACAGGCCGATGCCGGCAATCACCGGGAACGCA
Source organism: Pseudomonas rossensis (assembly GCF_039888995.1). Lineage (NCBI taxonomy): Bacteria > Pseudomonadati > Pseudomonadota > Gammaproteobacteria > Pseudomonadales > Pseudomonadaceae > Pseudomonas > Pseudomonas rossensis. The sequence goes on from NZ_JBBWCB010000130.1 coordinate 4,445, forward strand.
CCTCCTTGGAAAATCTTCGGCGCATTGGCCGCGAAATACAGGCCGTCTACCAGCAAAAATCCAAACAGCATTGGGATGGCCAGCCAGCGCGGCGTTTTCCATAGCAGCAGGACGACAGCCGAGGACAGGATGGTGGTGATCAGCATGGTCCCCGTCACCGCGACTCCATAGGCTGCGGCCAACGCACTGGACGACTCGAAGCCAATCACCAGCAGCACGACACCGACCATCAACGCCCAGTTAACCGTACCGATATAGATCTGTCCCTGCTCCTGGCTGGAGGTGTGCTGGATAAACATGCGAGGGACATACCCTAGCTGGATGGCCTGGCGAGTCAGGGAGAAAGCACCGGAGATCACGGCTTGAGAAGCGATGATGGTGGCCAGTGTGGAGAGCGCGACCATTGGCAACAGTGCCCAGCCAGGCGCGAGCAGATAAAACGGATTGCGCACCGCCTCCGGGTTCTCCAGGATCAAGGCGCCTTGGCCAAAATAATTGAGTACCAATCCTGGTAATACCAAAATGAACCAGGCGCGGGAAATGGGCTTGCGACCGAAGTGGCCCATGTCGGCATACAGCGCTTCGGCGCCCGTAAGCGCGAGCACCACTGCACCAAGGATGGCCACACCGATCCCCGGATGAGCGATAAAGAAATGCGCTCCCCAGTATGGGTTGAGCGCTTGCAGTACTTCCGGGCGCTGCAAAATTCCATAGATCCCCAGCGCACCTAGCACGACAAACCACAGCACCATCACTGGGCCGAACAGGATACCGATGCGAGCCGTGCCGTGCTTTTGGATCAAGAACAGCGCCACCAGCACGATCACTGACAAGGGCACAACCCAGTGCTCTATTCCGTCAAACGCCAGCTGTAGTCCTTCAACCGCAGAGAGTACCGAAATGGCCGGGGTGATCATGCTGTCCCCGTAAAAAAGTGCCGCACCGAACAAACCAAGCAGTACCAGTACTTTACTCATGTACGGATAAGGGGCGGCCGCCCGACGGGCCAATGCCGTCAGCGCCATGATGCCGCCTTCGCCCTGGTTGTTGGCGCGAAGGATGAACAGCACGTACTTGATCGAGACCACCCAGATCAGTGACCAGAAGATCAACGACAGAATGCCCAGCACGCCATCGTGGTTGGCCTGGACACCGTAGTGACCGGCAAACACTTCCTTAAGCGTGTACAGGGGGCTGGTGCCAATATCTCCGTACACCACCCCAACAGCAGCGACGAGCAGTCCTACCGCTGAAGTTTTGCGATGGGGTTCTTCAATTGCATGGGGCGCCGTTTCGCTCACTTTATACGTCTCGAATATTGAGGGCCGAAAACGCATTCCGTGAGATTTCAAGGCCGTTGTGGACTTCACTGAAACTGCCATCAGATTCAAATGAGTAATAAAGACAGTAGTCCTTGCACAGCCAAGTGATCACTCTTTCTGAAGGGCCTGCGACCGACTCGCACCACCTTCTGTTCCCCTGAAAACAGCATTGATCAGTCCAAGGAAATCTTGTGGGAAAAACCGAAGAAGTTCAGGGTTGCGAGGCATAAAAGCACTGTCAATTTTGCCGGCCAGTATCGTTGCGAGTAACAAAACCCATCGTAAAAAAAACGTAAATTTTTTTTGCGCCTTACCCATATGGAGGCTGCCAAACAAGACATCAATTCAAGCGAACGCTGTGAGGATTCCACCCAGAGCCTGTCGTTTTGTGGGGGGGGGAAAGTAGGGGGAGTCTATTTTGTGGCCAAAATTACCATCAAAGAACTCGAGTCGCTGACCGCCAACGATGCCCGCCGGATCCTCAGGGAGGATGGCAATCTGACTGGTCGAATCTCAGTCCGTAAGGACGGTGTGTCGGTCAGCTTTTCTATCGGTATCCGTGGGGCGATCGCGATAGCGCGTATTTCTTCCATATGAACAACCTCGGTGAATTTGCTCCGGAGTTACTAATGTTGCGTCATACCGAAAAGCGCGACACAAGACCGTTGAGCGACACTGCCAATCGAGACAGTTCCCGACGAGTTGTTCGATCTCTTGGGTTGAACGCTGGGTTCGGTGGACCAAACCACGAACTTAGTCGGCGACCACGGCAAAACCACGCCCTGCTTCCCCTGCCCTGGCGGCCTCGATGGCCGCGTTGAGTGCCAGGAGGTTGGTTTGATCGGCCACCGAGCGAATGACGTCGAGCACCTGGCTGATGTCACGAACGCGTCCTGCCAAATCCTCCACCTCGCCGGCGGTAGTCGTTACGCCGGTGACCAGTTCGCCGATGGCATCGACTGTACGCAGAACCTGCTGTCGACCGAGCTGAGCGGTCTGATCCGATTCGCGTGTGGCATCGGAAGTAGAGATGGCATTGCGTGCAACATCTTCGGCGGCACCGGTCATTTCATTGATGGCCGTCGCAGCCGCTCGCCCTTCGCCCGGAAGCTCTTCGCCAACAAAGGTGCGGTACTGGGCGCGGCGGTGTTACTGCTGTTTGTCCTTGCGGCCGCGTTCGCGCCGTGGATCGCGCCGTTTGATCCTGTGAAACCTAACTTCCTGGCAGTGCGTAAGGCGCCGTCGCTGATCTACTGGCTGGGGACCGATGAACTTGGGCGCGGCCTGAGGGCATCGCGACTCTGGCGGGCCTGACCATGCCCGAAGCGCTGGGCATCGGGGAGCACCCGGTGGACAGCCTGGAAACCGTGCACCCGGTGCTGGAAGCGATGAAACTGGCCCTCGCCGATCTGAACGAGCATGTTGCGGACAACGAGAACATGCGTTTGAGCAGCGAACACTTGTTGGATGTTTCTTACCTGATGGACCGCGCCGGGCTGGTGGGCGAACAGGCCGCCAACCCCGGCCATGGCTCACCAAAACCCGGTGGCACGGTGTACCTGTCGACTGCCGACGAGAGCGGCATGATGGTTTCGTTCATTCAGTCCAACTACATGGGCTTCGGATCAGGCGTAGTCGTGCCCGGCACCGGTATCAGCCTGCAAAACCGTGGCGCCGGGTTCTCTCTGGACCCGCAGCACGTGAACGTCGTCGCACCGCGCAAACGCCCGTTTCACACCATCATTCCCGGCTTTGTGATGAACGCTGACGGCACACCGTTGATGTCGTTCGGGTTAATGGGTGGCCCAAGGAGGATCGAGTCAGGACTTAAAGTCGCAGTGGAGCGCTCATTCGATCCTCAGGTCGTCGAAGCCCTGCGCGCCAAAGGCCATGATGTCGTCGTCGAAGCGCCCAGAGGCGTCTTCGCCTTCGGCGGTACACAGATCATCCAGCGCACGGCCCACGGTTATGTCGGCGGCACCGACCCGCGCAAAGACGGGTTGGTGGCTGCTTTTTAATTCAATAAGCCATCCGACCCCGCTGGACGGTCAACCGATGCGCAACGCGCGCAGATCCGGATGAAAGTCCAGCGGGGGCACCCGTAGTAACCTTCGGTGATCGGCTTGCTCATGCTCTACAGACCTTCGCTGATGCCGTCCGACCCATGATGTTGTTTTAACCGCAGATCGCCAGTTGTGTGATCTCTGGGCAAATGTTCGATCATCTGCGCGCTGCCCTGCAGTTCACTCATCAATGCATGCGACCCGCTAAGGCTCAGGCCAATGACTGCATCGACCGGCTGAATCCACAGCCAAAAGCAGTCATTCACTAAGCGCGTGACGAGGCAATGCAATTGAAATTAAAGCTGCGAGCAGCACGAATGCACTCGATATCCATAAGCACGCTTCCAGTCCATACACCTGATAAACCCAACCGGAAAGCACCGTGCCGATCAGACGACCCATGGCATTCGACATGTAATAAAAACCGACATCCAGCGACACGCCGTCTTCCTTGGCGTAGGAGACAATCAGGTAGCTGTGCAGCGACGAATTCACCGCGAACAGCGCGCCAAAGACCATTAACCCGCCGAGCAGCACCACCGGTTGTGACACCTCGGTGTTCAGCCCGAGAGCGATTGCCGCAGGCAGGCCCGTCAGTGCAAGTGCCCACAGAAACGCCGCACGACCATCCGGTACATGACCACGTTTCTTTCCGGTGATGTAGGGCGCGAAGGACTGCACGATGCCGTAGCCAATCACCCAGACTGCAAGGAAGCCTCCAACCTTCCAGAAGTCCCAGCCGAAGACACTGCTCAGGTAAACCGGCAAGGCCACCACGAACCAGACATCGCGGGCACCGAACAGGAACATCCGCGCCGCTGAGAGGATATTGATCGCCCGGCTCTTGGACAGGATGTCGCGAAACCTGGGCTTGGCTTTCGCTTTGCCCAGGTCCTTCTTCAACAGGATCAAGCTGCTGATCCAGATCAGCGCCAGGACACCCGCCATGACCAGCAAGGCGCCTTTGAAGCCGATCAGTGCCAGCAAGGCTCCGCCAAGAAAGAAGCCGACACCCTTGAGTGCGTTCTTCGAGCCGGTGAGAATCGCCACCCACTTGTAGAGCTTGCCCTGCTGCCCATCAGGAACCAGAAGCTTGATGGAGCTTTTGGCACTCATCTTGTTCAGGTCTTTGGCAATCCCCGACAGCGCCTGAGCACCCATCACCCATGGGATGGTTAGCCAGGCCACTGGAACCGTCAGCATCAGCAGCGCCGCAACCTGGAGGCCCAGCCCGATGTTCATGGTTCGGTTCAGCCCCAGCCGAGCGCCGAGGTAGCCACCCACAAGATTGGTGATCACGCCAAAGAGTTCGTAGAACAGAAACAACGCCGCGATTTGCAGTGGGCTGTAGCCCAACGCGTGAAAGTGCAGCACCACCAACATGCGCAAGGCGCCATCGGTGAGGGTGAAGGCCCAGTAGTTGCCCGTTACGAGCAGGTACTGCCGCACTTCTGGAGCGAGGGCTGGCAACGCTTTCATGACCGCTCCTTAGACTGCCAAACCAACCATTTTGGCCAGTTCGACGGTGCGGTTCGCATAGCCCCATTCGTTGTCATACCAGGCATAGAGTTTGACTTGGGTGCCGTTGATGACCATGGTCGACAGCGCATCAATGATCGACGAGCGCGGGTCGGTACGGTAGTCGATGGACACCAGCGGCCGCTCCTCGAAGCCGAGAATGTCTTTCAGCTCGTTCTCGGAAGCCTCCTTGAGGAACTGATTTACTTCTTCGACAGTGGTGGCCCGCTCGACTTCAAAGACACAGTCAGTCAGCGAAGCGTTGGCCAGCGGCACGCGTACGGCGTGACCATTCAGGCGTCCACGCAGCTCTGGGAAGATTTCGGCAATGGCGGTGGCCGAGCCGGTGCTGGTCGGAATCAAGCTCATGCCCGAAGCACGCGCCCGGCGCAGATCCTTGTGCGGCTGATCGAGAATGCTTTGGGTGTTGGTCAGGTCGTGGATGGTGGTGATCGAACCGTGGCGAATGCCCAGCTTTTCGTGGATGACTTTCACCACTGGCGCCAGACAGTTGGTGGTGCATGAGGCCGCCGTGACGATGCGATGTTCCGCCGCATTGAACAGCTGATGGTTAACGCCCATGACGATGTTCAGCGCGCCTTTTTCCTTCACGGGGGCGCTAACCACTACGCGCTTCACGCCTTGGTCGAGGTAAGCCTGAAGCACAGCGACGGTCTTCATCTTGCCGCTGGCTTCAATCACCAGATCGCAGCCCGACCAATCAGTGTCGGCAATCGCCTTGTTGGCCGTTACCTTGATTCGTTTGCCGCCGATGACGATGCTATCGCCCTTGGAGTCGGCCTGGTAATTCCAACGGCCATGCACCGAGTCGAAATTCAGCAGGTGCGCATGAGTCGCCGCGTCACCAGCTGGATCATTGATCTGCACGAATTCGAACTCTGGCCAGCTCCAGGCTGCTCGCAGCGCGAGGCGACCGATCCGACCAAAACCATTGATGCCAACTTTAATAGTCATGTTGTTGTGCTCTGTATCTGCTGTCAGTGGGAGTTCGACTGGGTGTCGAACTGGCCGATGTATTCGATATGGGCAGGATGCTGAATGGCGCGCGGACGCAACGCCGGTGCCCCCGCATCCTTGAGGGTTTGCAGCGCCTCGAAAGGCTTGGTGCCCTTCGTGCCTGGGCACGGGGTGAAGATCAATTGGCCATTGAACTGTGTCAGGGGCAGTACGGAATATGGGTGTTGTTGCACAGTGAAAAATCCTCAGATGGAGCGTTGATTGACACGTTTCATGAGTTCCTCCGCTGACTCTTTGCGCTCGGAGTAACGATCAACCAGATAGTCCTGGCGGTCACGAAGCAGCAGTGTGAATTTCACTAACTCTTCCATCACATCAACGACACGGTCGTAGAACGGAGAAGGTTTCATCCGGCCGTTATCGTCGAATTCCATATAGGCCTTTGGCACGGAGGATTGGTTCGGGATGGTGAACATGCGCATCCAACGTCCCAGCACTCGCAGCTGATTAACCACGTTGAACGACTGCGAGCCACCGCACACCTGCATGACGGCAAGGGTTTTGCCTTGGGTCGGGCGTACTGCGCCCATCGCGAGTGGCACCCAATCGATCTGAGCCTTGAAGACCGCGCTCATGGAGCCGTGACGTTCTGGAGAGCACCAGACCTGCCCCTCGGACCACAGCATCAGCTCGCGCAGTTCCTTAACTCGTGGGTGATCATCAGGGGCGTCATCTGGCAGCGGCAAACCTGACGGATTGAAAATCCGCGCCTCGGCGCCGAAGTGCTCCAGCAGTCGAGCGGCCTCCTCTACCATCAGGCGACTGAAGGAGCGCTCACGGGTCGATCCGTACAGCAGCAAAATGCGCGGCTTATGGATGGAGGTCTTTTCGATACCTAGTTTGTCTGTCGATGGGAGATCAACCAGTTCGGTATCGAGTTGGGGGATAGGGTCATCAAACATAGTCTTTGTCCTGCGCAACGGCGCTCTTGGATTCATCGAACCAGCCGCGTTTCGCCTTAACGGCCGGCAAAAAAAACACCGGGCAGGCTTCACCGGCTGCCTTGTCGCACACCGTGATGACGAAATCAGGTACCAAGTTCACATGGACATCGCAGGACTTACTGAACAGCCCGAGCGTCGAGATACCAGCGTTTTCCAAAGTCTTGAGACTCAGCGGATGCACTTCGCCTTTGGGTTGACTGCCAGCGCTGTAGGCTTTCATGCCTTCCGGTGCCAAGTGATTGAAGACCGCTTCACAAAGGATGCTGCGGCAGCTATTGGCAGTGCAGAGAAACAGGATTTTCATCGAGCGATCTCGTTGTCTAAGACGGAATCAGGCGATTTTGCTTTCACAGCACACGGCTGCACGTTCAGGACGGTCACCCATTTCATCAAGGCGTTTGGCATCAGGGCTCAACCAGTGCTTGTTGCTTTCCAGCACGGTGGTCAGCACTTGATGAACCCAGTCAGGGAGATTCGGGTGCAGTCGGTAATAAACCCATTGGCCTTGCCGACGGTCCGACAACAGGCCGCAAGTACGCAGTTGCGCCAGGTGCCTGGAAATTTTTGGCTGACTCTCGTTCAACGCGCAGGTCAGCTCGCAAACACAAAGCTCTCCTTCACGGGTGATGAGCATCATCGTGCGGACCCGAGTGTCGTCGGCCAGGCATTTGAAAACAGTGGTCGGCGTCAGATGGTCTGCCATATCGGTTCTCAGTGTTTGTTTTTGACCAAGACGAACATCTTGATGCGCTCATGAGTTTCGTGAAGGGTGTGACGGAAGGCATCGGGTTTGATGCTGGTCACCGGATCTTCAAAACTCCAGGCCAATGCCTCACCTGCTCCTGGTAAAGACAGGCATTCCGCTGCGGCTTTATCACACAAGGTGATGACGTAATCGAAACGCTCACCACGGAACTCGTCTATCGACTTGCTACGTAATCCTTCGGTGCTCACACCGATGTGTGAAAGCGCCTCAAAGGTGCGCGGATCTACCTGAGTCGGAGTTGTGCCTGCGCTGAACGCCTCGAAATGCTCTGAGTCGGTATGCCTCAGCAACGCTTGGGCCAACTGGGAGCGTGCAGCGTTGGCGGTACAGACGAACAGGACACGGGCTTTGCTGGTCATTGTGAAGCCTCAGCTCATATACGGCTTAAGGAATATATGTTTTTTCGCATACAAGGTAAAGTTCCTACGACACATTGATCCATCAAAACGATTGGACTCCGCCGAACACCTTCAATGAAGCCCTGTCTTACGGCGTTAGTCAGGTATATCGCCTTCCGTGCCTCTTCAAATATCTGCAGCAGTGTATATATGGTTTCTGTAATGAATCTGTCACTCACGCAGAAATAGGTCGCTCCTTGGTTCAAGGACTACCTGGACATGCAGAAGAAAGTAAGAAGGTCGCCCCTAACCCGCCCCGGTCATCGAGGGCGGGGTCGGTTGCTGCGCACTAGGCTTTGCAACAACCCGGCGAGGTACGAGGCGCGGCCTCAAGGATTGTCTCTCCGGCGCCACACCAAGACCTCTGACTTGCCGAAGCCTTCAAGCGATCATCGACTTCATCGAAATCCGAATTGCAAATGCCAGTTTCCGGGAGGACCAGCTCAACCCTTCTGGCCGCATCCCAATCACCCGCCAGCGCCGCGACGACAGAGCGAACTTGCTCATACCCAGTCATCAACAAGAACGTAGGCGCCCGACCATAGCTCCTCATCCCAACAATGAACAAACCTTCCTCAGGATGGGCCAGCTCTACCGCACCATGGGGTCTGACCGTACCGCAACTGTGCTCGTTGGGATCGATCATTGGAGCGAGCAACACTGCGCTTTGGGTTGCGGGATCAAGGGCGATACGCAGCTCTGCGAGCAGGCTCATGTCGGGGCGGAATCCAGTCGTCACAATGAGTTCGTCCACAGGTGGAAGTAGCTGCTCTCCCATCTTCACGACCAGCCCTTGAGCGCAGGCCGTGGCTGGATAGCGTGCCGATGCTCACGAAACTGGAAGAGAAGAAGTCGAGCCGCAAGCCGTACCCGATGTCGTGGCCGGAGCAATCGATTCTTTTTCGGGGAGTTGCCGGCCCACCTGCAAACGATGGCGTTGTTCAAAGTGAACACCGGCCCCCGGGAGCAGGAGGTTTGCAAACTGCGATGGGATTGGGAGATTTCGGTGCCAGAGCTCGGGACCAGCGTGTTTCTGATTCCGGCTGATTTTGGCGGCAGACACGAACGGTCTGGAGTGAAGAACGGTGACGAGCGACTGGTCGTGCTCAACAACGTAGCTAAGTCGATCATCGAGAAACAACGCGGCGTGAGCAAGGAATGGGTTTTCCCTTACAACGGCACCCGATGCATCGAATGAATGACACGGCTTGGAAGAAGGCTCGGGTGAGAGCGGCGAAGCTCTGGCAGGAGGAAAACCTTCGCCCCGCTCACCCAGGTTATGCATCCATAAGGATCCATGACCTCAAACACACATTTGGCCGTCGGCTGCGCGCAGCTGGCGTAACCGAGGAAGACCGTAAGACTCTTCTTGGCCACAAGAACGGCAGCATCACCAGTCACTACTCCGGCGCTGAGCTCGGGCATCTGATTGAAGCTGCGAACATGGTATCTGCAACCGATTCGCGTGGACCGTGTGAGGAGGTTCTATGTTTGGCACTGGTAGGAAGTCGGTGGGAAGAACTGATATTAAGCGGGGCAACTTGAGACGAGATAGGCGGGCCGGGCCTTTGCGACCACCCTATTCTGGAACAGCCTCCAAAATTGGTGCCAAAGACGTGCAACGCTAAAATTGGGGCCGGACGTCGAGCAGGGCCGGATTTCGCAAATCCTTTGGCACTGCGTCCTGAGCTACTGAAAATCCTGAAAGCACCATACAGATTGCCCTGCCTGTGTCCCGTTCCTTTAAAGGTCAGCCACACAACTTGAAAGGAACAGTGACCGAGCTTTCAAGTTTTTTAAGAACGGTCAAGCATCATTCAAGTAGTTGTATTTAAAGGATTATTTATCGATAACCCTTGAAAACACTGACCGTCAACCTTGACCGAACTTGAAACCTGCCCGCCGTTCAGCTTCCTTCCCTTTGCGCGCTCTATCCTCCCTGATGCCACAACCTGAAGGCATCCGATTCTAAGCCTCCGAATCGGATGTTCTTTCGCGTTCGCGTCCGACTCGTCCGAATTCCACTAGACCACTGATTTTAAAAGGAATTCCATGGGTAATCTGCGCGCTATAGGCCTTGGGGAATCGGACGTGGCTAGGCTCCTCCCGGCATCCGTTTCATACAGCCATGCACTCAAAACACGTTCCTTTCTACCCGCCGGAAAAGAAACTGCTTCAAAGCCCAGTTTCTTTTCTTTCTATTCTCTCTAACCATATGTATTTAAAGGATTAATAATCCTTTTAGAGTCAAAAATCTAGCTTGCCGAAAAGCAACTGAGACCTCCCAACTCAGTTCCATTTCACCCGACTACAAATGGAACTACCTTGCGCCCCGCTCCATTGGTTCCGATTCGCCGTAACGCCATGTATTTAAATGGATTTAGACTAGACAGTAGAGCGGTGGTCAGCTGGGGCAAACGGAACGCCGAATGAAGCGCACGAGCTTCCTTTTCTACACCTGCTTGTGGGCTGCAACAACACGGTGAAAAAGTACCTCATCCGCGAGAAGCAGCACTACTAGCCATTTCGTTTTCTCCGTCCTTCCAAACGAAATGCCACCCACTGAGAAAGCGAAAT